>DAIETB010000166.1:0-6646 GCA_027345925.1 Sulfuriferula sp. | reverse complement strand
GATCCGGACCCAGGAATCGCTGTACCGGTTTCTTGACGAGAATCATGATTTCGCTAATGTGACAGTTGCGGATTTGAATGGCCAGCTTTTGGCGGCCGCCGTCAAAGCCCCCGGCCAACCCCTCGCCGATATCAGCGGCGATCCCACTTTCGTCATGGCGCGGCAAGCCTTGATGGCCGGCCAGCCGTTTTATATCGGTCGCCCCATTTTCGGTCATGTCGTCAGGGAATGGGTAGCGACGATCCGTTACGGCGTACGCGATGGCGCCGGCAGGCTGTGTTATATCCTGAATGCCTCCATCCCTTTGTCGAAACTGTTGAGCCTGTGGGGAAGCATTTACCTGCCGCGGCATTTCCAGATGGGCCTGCTGCTCGATTCCGGTTACCTGTTAAGTTTGTTTCCCGATCCCGATGCGCGGCGCATGGAAGAAATATACGGACAAATCCGAAGCGGTGTCCTGGCCCGTCTGTTGCGCCAGCAAAATCTGAGCGAACGAGGCTTGGTGGAGGGCTACAATTCGGTCAAGCATGCGGATTACGAATTTGCGTATGTCAAGCTTGCCAATTTCCCCATAACGTTTTATGCAGCGGCGCCGGTGTCCCATTTCGAAATCGAATGGTGGAAACATAATCGCGCATTTTATATCCTCAGCCTGCTTTTTACCGTTAGCGGAATCAGTGCCTTTTACTGGATAGTAAAACGCAGGGATCGCTGGGAAAAGGAAAAAATCCAGCAGGAAGGAAAATTCCGCGCCATTTACGAAGGTTCGAACGATGCCATTATTCTGCTGAGTAAAGACGGCTTTTTCGATTGCAATCAGCGGGCGCTGTTCATCTTCGGACTCAAGGATAAAGCCCGTTTTTTAACCAGCAGCGTAGCCGACTTTTCAGCTCCGTACCAGCCGGACGGGCAGGATTCCGTTTCTGCGGCCAATTCCCATATCTTTGCGGCGTTCAAGCACGGTTCGCACCGTTTCGAATGGGTTTGCCGTCATCATGAAAAAGAGGAATTCTTTGCGGAGATTCTGCTTTCGGTTTTTTATCTGGACGGGAAACGCATATTGCAGGCCACCGTTCGGGATATTTCCCAGCGCAAGAAAATCGAGGCCGAATTGCATGCAACGTTGCAACGTCTGCAGGCCGCCAATGAACGGCTCGATCTCGAAAAAGAACTGAATCAGAAAATTATCGAAACCTCGCCGGTAGGCATCGCCATTTACGATGAGCATGGCGACTGTCTGGTAGTCAATCCTGCTTTATGCCAGCATATCGGAGGCGCGGAATCAACCATTATCGCGATGAATTTTCATCATATCGATTCCTGGAAGCACTCGGGTATCTACGATCTGGCGCTGGAAGCGCTGGCGGCGAGCGAGCCTATGTCGGGCAATATCGAGACCGTGTCCAGTTTTGGTAAACACGTAAAGCTCGGGATTATCCTTTGTTCCCTGCATAGCAGCGGTCGACAACATTTAATGCTGCTAACCACTGATCTTACAGAATCGCTGCACGCTAAAAAAGCGCTGGAAGAAAGCGACGAGCGCTTCCATCGCGTCGTTTTCGAAGCTCCGATTCCCATCATGATTCACGCCGAAGACGGCGAGGTGCTCGAAGTTAACAAGGTGTGGACCGAAATTACCGGATATGCTCTCGCCGATATTCCTACTACCAAGATCTGGACGGAAAAGGCATACGGCATTCATGCCAGGGAAGTCCAGAAAAAAATCCAGAGACTCTACAGCCTGAAGCAAAAAATCGATCAGGGCGAATTCACCATCCGCTGTAAAGACGGTTCTACGCGTATATGGGAAATCAATGCGGCTCCCGCCGGGGTAATGCCGGACGGACGCAGTTACCTGATCAGCGCGGCGCAGGATATTACCGAGCGCAAGGCGGCTCAGGAGCAGGTCGAATTTTTGGCCTATCACGACGCGTTGACAGGATTGCCTAACCGGCTACTGGCCAAGGAACGGTTTGAACTCGCCAGGGCGTTTGCCGAGCGGCAGGGCTGTAAAGTGGCATTGCTGTTTCTGGATCTGGATAATTTCAAACTGATCAATGATTCGCTGGGTCATGGTATCGGCGACGTCCTGCTTAAAAATGTAGCGCAACGGCTCAAGGAATCGTTGCGCGAGTCCGATACCCTGAGCCGGCAGGGGGGCGACGAATTTCTGATCGTACTGGGCGAGGTGCCGAATCAGGAAATCGTTGGCGAAATTGCGGAAAAAATCCTGCCGCAGATGCTGGAAACGTTTTCCCTGGAAGAAAACGATTTATCTATTTCCCTGTCGATCGGTATCGCCGTTTATCCAGAAGACGGCAACGACTACGATACCGTGCTCAAAAAAGCCGATACCGCGATGTATCAATCCAAAATGGCGGGACGCAATACCTACCGGTTTTATGTCGAACAAATGAACATCGACGCCATCGAGCATCTGCAAATACGAAACAATTTGCGCAAGGGCATGGAACGGCAGGAATTTGTGTTGCATTATCAACCGCAGATCGATCTGGCCAGCGATACCGTGATCGGCGCAGAAGCACTTATCCGCTGGAATCATCCCGAGCTGGGCATGGTTTCGCCGGCGCGGTTCATTCCGCTCGCCGAAGAAAGCGGAATGATCGTACGACTGGGCGAATGGGTACTGGATGAAGCCTGTCGGCAGGGAGTGGCGTGGCGCGAAGCCGGTTTGCCTGAACTGGTGATTGCGGTCAATTTGTCGGCGGTGCAATTCAAGTGCGGCGATCTGGAAAAAACGGTGATACGTGCGCTTTCCCGGTCGGGGCTGGATCCTTCCTTGCTGGAACTGGAACTGACGGAGTCGATACTGATTTCCGACACGGAGAAAGTTCTGGCCATGGTCCAGCGTTTGAAAGCTTTAGGCATAAAATTATCGATCGACGACTTCGGTACCGGCTATTCCAGCCTTTCCTATCTTAAACGGTTTGCTGTGGACAAACTGAAAATCGATCAGTCGTTTGTGCGCGATATGGCCAATGATCCCAACGATGCGATTATTGTTCGCACCATCATTCAAATGGCCAAGAGCCTTAATTTAAAAACCATAGCAGAAGGAGTGGAAACCCAGCGCCAGCTGGCGATGCTCGGATTGCAGCGCTGCGATGAAGCTCAGGGTTACTATTTCGCCCGGCCGATGTGCGCCGCTGACTTTGCGATATATTTATCCGGCTCGCAGCAAAACGTCAGTCTATTGCGGCACCCGAAATAAGCGCAATGCGCTGACGCGGAGCTAAGTATGCACTTCAAAAATTCGGCCTATCACCGTGGTGACCAACATTGCCAGGGCGCTCCAGAAAGTAACGCGCAGGATGCCTTTACTCACGCTGGAGCCGCCGATGTAAGCGCCCAGACCTCCGAGTAGCGCCAGAAAGGCCAGGGAAGCGATGCCTACAATCGGAATAAGTTCGTCGACGGGCGAAAAGGCAAGGATGGATAACGGTAATGCTGCGCCGACCGAAAAACTGCATGCCGAAGCAAATGCCGCCTGTAAAGGCCGCGATTGCGTCGTAGCCGTAATGCCCAGCCCATCTCGCGCATGTGCTCCCAGGGCATCGTGTTTCATCAACTGTGCTGCAACCTGTCCCGCCAGTCCGGGCTCCAGGCCTCGTTTAACGTAAACGTTTGCAAGTTCGGCTTGCTGATCGTCATAACTGGATTCGATCGCTTTTCGTTTTTCTTCCAGCGCGGTCTGTTCCGAATCCGATTGGGAATGAACGGACACATATTCTCCGGTCGCCATCGACATGGCTCCTGCTACCAGCCCGGAAATTCCCGCCACCATTATACTGTGATGAGAAGCATCGGAAGCGGAGACGCCCAGTATGAGACTGGAAGTCGATACTATGCCATCGTTGGCGCCCAGCACGGCTGCGCGCAGCCAGCTCAAGTTTTTAAGTCGGTTTCGGGCAGAGGAGTGATCGGTCATCGGTTCGCCTGAAATGAAAGTGAATTTTTTATCCGCAAGACTGGGAGTCTGTCCGTTGGTCTCTCGGTCAATTACTGAACAAAGATGCAGTGCTGCGGAAAATTTGCAGCTTCAGCTTATGTTAAGCATATCGATACGAGTGCGTAATGCCGGTATCAGATCCTCCTCGAACCAGGGATTGCGCTGAAACCAGGCGATATTGCGTGGCGATGGGTGCGGCAGGGGAATAAATTCAGGCCCGTACTCCCGCCAGGCTTTGACCGTTTCCGTGAGGGTCGCTTTACGTCGCTTGCCGAGATAATGCCGTTGCGCGTATTGCCCGATTAGCAGCGTTAATTCGATATTCGGCAACTTCGACAGGAGCTGGTCCAGCCATAATTCTGCGCATTCCCGTCTGGGAGGCAGATCGCCAGCTACTCCCCGGCCCGGATAGCAATAGCCCATGGGAATGATGGCAATATGCCGGTCGTTATAAAAAATTTCCGGTTCTACGCCCATCCATTGCCTCAAACGGATACCGCTGGCGTCGTTCCAGGGAATGCCCGTCGTATGAACCTTCATCCCCGGCGCCTGACCGACGATGAGGACTCTGGCCGCTTCGCTTGCCCGCAATACCGGTCGCGGTCCAAACGGCAAATGCTGTTCGCAGGCGCGACATTCACGTATTCGGGAAAGTAGATTGTCCAGGTCAAGTAATGAGGTTTCGGTCATGCAACGCCATCCATAACGAAAGATAAAATATAAATAGGGACGCGGTGCCAGAATTCAATCTTTGAATACCAGTTCATAAGCGATAGCGGGTGCGCTCCGCAATAGCTGCGTCAATTGCGCAGCGTATGCGGAGCGGAGATTCTCCGTTCAGTGTGCGATACTGGAAAGCGGGATTGCAATCACCCAGCCGTAGATATTCGAGACATATAATGTCCCTCCAACGATAACGGGCGAGGAAGGGCCGAATGCGCCACCCAGATGTTTTTTCCCCAGAATTTTGCCGTCGCTGACCCGGATTGCGGCAATATCTCCTGATTTGTAGGGAACGTAAGCGACTCCGTCGGCAACGGCAGCGCCCGAGCGGATTTGAGCCCCCAGCCGTACTTTCCATAATTCGCGTCCGCTTTTCAGGTCGAATGCGTAATAGTTGCCGGTAACCGGACTGCCTCCGAGTGCTTTGTCGCCATATATCATTGGCGTTGCAGTTTTCATTGCCGGAGGAACGGGGCCGTTTTCAAACTGTTTTTGCCAGACGATCCTGCCGGTCGCCGCATCCATAGCCAGCAATACATTCGCTACCGGATTTTTTTTGTCTCCTGTCTCGACCGTTGCTTCCTGGACCACCAGTCCGTCGGCATAGGCCGGAGTGCAATCGCCGATTCCCGTAGCGACCAGTTTAGGCAAGGTTATTTTCCAAACAATCTGGCCGGTTTTTTTGTTTACTGCATAAAAATAATTGGGATCGGTGCCGCCGACAAATAAATTATCGCCGGATAACACCGGAGAAGACATGCTTACAAAAGATGTAAGATCCGTACTGGAAACCAGTTTTCCGGTGACAGCGTCGAGTTTGTACAGATGTCCGTCCCCCGTGCCGATATACAGATAGCCTTGGTCATACACGGCAGTGGGCATTGCTTCGCCGGGAAAATGATAGACCCAGAGCTTCTTGCCGGTTTTTGCGTCGAGCGCGTACATCGAATTCAGACCCGGACCGCGGGTCGGCCGTTCGCCTTTCACATAAAGCATGGTGTTGGCGTAATTGAAGTAAGCGTTGCCGGTGGATACATAAACGCGGCCATCGACGACCAGAGGATTGCTCATGGTCATATTCCATCCGTAATGCGCCCAGATCAGCTTGCCGTTCAAGGCATTGAGCGCATACGTATACCCGTTGTCGCTGCCCGCATAGATAATGCCGTTGACGGCCGATACGCCGACCGGCATGCCGATGTTATATGCGGTAGTCGAAAAATTGTTGTCCAGCGGGGGCCCGTCGAGAGGGATAGCGCCTGCGCCGGCGAATTTCCAGTTAACTCCGCGTTGCAGCGCTATGCCGGCATTGCGCGGCAGGGTAAATACGGCATTGCGCCCCGGATTGGCGGCATAGGTCGTCCAGGTATGCGGAAAATCGGCGGCTACGGATGGAGCGGGCTGATTCTGCGGAAAATACTGGTAAGGAAATTCGGCTGTTACCGGGTCTGCGGTCTGGGCTGATACAGCATGAGCCCAGACACTGCTGCCGCAAGCCGACAAAACGAGCGCGGACAGAAGTGTTGCGATGCGGCGCCGGGAAAAGAGCTGATGTATTTTGTAGTTACATTGCATGGATAGCTCCTGTATTTCGATAAAAGATTAAGCTTGGCATTGACTGCCTGCGGGGGAAAGTAGTAACGGCAATACCAGTATTCAGCTTTGCTTCGGGTGCGACAGCCATTCATTTTCCGGACATAAATGGAATACCCGATATGGCAAGACTACACGGGCTTAACAAGGGTTTCAAGTTTCGTTGCCGTTTTATTATTTACTTCTGTACCGCTGGCTTTATGTCAAAATAAGAAAATTTTTTTGTACGAGACGCGTTGATGAAGAAAAAATTTGGTCGCAATAGTCTGTGTCATTGCGGTAGTAACAAAAAATATAAAGCGTGTTGCGGAGGGGGAAAATCATCCTCGTCGATTCGCGCGTCGGGGCTGGAAATGTCGA
>DAIETB010000181.1:0-6015 GCA_027345925.1 Sulfuriferula sp. | reverse complement strand
CGGCGCTTATATCTGCGGCGAAGAAACCGCTCTGCTCGAATCGCTCGAAGGCAAGAAAGGCCAGCCGCGATTCAAACCGCCGTTTCCAGCCAGCTTCGGTCTGTACGGCAAACCTACAACGATCAATAATACGGAAACGTTCGCCAGCATTCCCTACATTATTCGCGAAGGCGGACAAAAATTCCTTGAGCTGGGCAAACCCAATAATGGCGGAACCAAGATATTTTCCGTTTCCGGCCACGTCAACAAACCGGGCAACTTCGAAGTGCCCATGGGTACGCCTTTTGCAGACCTGCTCGAAATGGCAGGAGGTATCCGGACCGGCCATACCTTTAAAGCCTGCATCCCCGGCGGTTCGTCCACGCCGGTATTACCCGCTGAAATCATGATGCAATGCACGATGGATTACGATTCCATAGCCAAGGCCGGTTCGGCGCTGGGAGCGGGTTCTGTCATCATCATGGACGATACGGTGTGCATGGTCGAGGCTTTGCAGCGCTTATCGTATTTTTATTTCGAAGAATCGTGCGGGCAGTGCACGCCCTGTCGCGAAGGAACGGGCTGGCTGTATCGGGTCATCCATCGTATCGAACACGGCAAGGGCCGTCCCGAAGATCTGGATCTGCTCGGCGATGTTGCTCACAATATCGGCGGCCGTACGATCTGCGCGCTGGGCGACTCGGCGGCGATGCCGGTGCAGGCAATGCTCAAGCATTACCGTCATGAATTCGAATACCATATCGAACATGGCCATTGCATGGTTAGGGCGGGTTAATGAATTGCCTGATGCGGAACTGCGTACCCGGGAAGGGTGTCGGGCGGAAAATGCCGGGACTTTCCAAATCATTCATTAACGGGCTATCAGGTGGACAATATGCTTGAAATTGAAATCGACGGTAACAAAATAGCTACGCCCGAAGGCGGCACCATTATGGATGCCGCGGCGCAGATAGGAATCTACATTCCGCATTTCTGTTATCACAAAAAACTTTCCATCGCGGCGAATTGCCGGATGTGTCTGGTGCAAGTCGAAAAAGCGGCCAAGCCGATGCCCGCCTGCGCCACTCCGATCACCGACGGCATGAAGGTATATACCCGTTCGGATTATGCAATCAAGGCGCAACAGGGCGTAATGGAATTCCTGCTGATCAATCATCCGCTCGATTGCCCGATTTGCGATCAGGGCGGCGAATGCAGCCTCCAGGATCTGGCCGTCGGTTACGGTGGCAGCAATTCGCGCTATCAGGAAGTCAAGCGCGTCGTGACCGAGAAAGAATTAGGGCCGCTGGTTGCAACCGATATGACGCGATGTATTTATTGCACGCGCTGCGTGCGCTTCGGTCAGGAAATCGCCGGCATAATGGAAATGGGTCAGGCGGGTCGCGGCGAGCATTCCGAAATCATGCCGTTCATCAACAAAACCATCGATTCGGAGTTGTCGGGTAATATTATCGATTTGTGTCCGGTTGGCGCGTTGACCAGCAAACCGTTTCGCTATACTGCCCGCACCTGGGAATTGTCGCGCCGCAAGTCGGTCAGTCCGCACGACGGCTTGGGCAGCAATATTGCGGTACAGGTAAAAAACAATCGAGTGATGCGTGTGCTGCCGCTGGAAAACGAAGCGGTCAATGAATGCTGGTTATCGGACAAGGACCGTTTTTCCTACGAAGGACTGAATTCCGCGCAGCGGCTCACTCGCCCCATGATCAAGCAGAACGGTCAATGGCTCGAAGTCTCGTGGCAGGTCGCGCTGGAATACGTCGCCAATGGGCTCAAACAGATACGCGTAGCGCACGGCGCCGACAGCATAGGCGCGCTGGCCACTGCCCATCAGACGGTCGAAGAATTATATCTGCTGCAGAAATTGATGCGCGGTATGGGGAGCGGTAATGTCGATACGCGTCTCGCTCAATCCGACTTCAGCGCCGACGGGAAACTAACCGGCGCTCCTTGGCTGGGTATGCCGGTCGCGGAGATCAATCGGCTCGACCGTATTCTGGTGATAGGCAGCAGTTTGCGCCAGGATCATCCTTTGCTGGCGCATCGCATGCGTGCAGCCGTCAAGCACGGCGCAGAGTTCAGTCTCGTCAATCCGGTTGACGATGATTTGCTGATGAAAACGGCCAGTAAGCTGATCGTCGCGCCGCAGGGCATGGTAAATGCGCTGGCCCGGATTGTCGTCGCGCTGGCCGCCCAGACGGGCAAGCCGCTGCCGCAAAGCCTGGCCGCAAGCCTGGCGGAGGTACAGAGCTGCGCGACAGCGGCAGCCATTGCCGCCAGTTTGACTAAAGGCGATCGCAAGGCGGTATTCCTCGGCAATCTAGCGCAGCATCATCCCGCCTATGCCGATTTGCACGCACTGGCGCAAACCGTTGCCGAACTGTCCGGCGCGGCATTCGGTTTTCTCGGCGAAGCGGCTAATAGCGTAGGCGCGTATGTCGCCGGCGCGGTTCCGCATCGCGGCAAAACCGGCCTCGACGCGGCTGCGATGCTGGCCGCGCCGCGCAAAGCCTATTTGTTGCTCGGAGCGGAACCGGAACTCGACAGCTATAATCCCGCCTTGGCCATGCGCGCTTTGCGCAGCGCGGAAATGGTGGTGGCGATGAGCGCATACAAACATGCGGCGCTGGAATATGCGGATGTACTGCTCCCTGTCGCGCCGTTTACCGAAACGGCGGGTACGTTTATCAGCACCGAAGGCCGGATACAGTCGTTCAAGGGTGCGGTCGCTCCGCTGGGCGAAACCCGTCCGGCGTGGAAAGTTCTGCGCGTACTGGGTACGATGGCCGGTTTGCAGGGCTTCGATTACGATACTGCGGAAGCGGTGCGGCAAGCGGTGCTCAAAGACGGCGTTCTGCCGGCCGGAGCATTGAATAACAATCTGTCGGCGGTTGCCGTATCGGCTGTGAACGTGGCGGATACACTGACCCGTATCGGCGAGATACCGATGTATCAGGCGGACGCTGTGGTGCGTCGAGCCGAGGCGTTGCAGAAAACCCCGGGTGCTTCCATTCCGAAGGCGCATATGAATTCAACGATGCTGCACAAACTGGGGCTGGTATCCGGAGCCATGGCAAAATGCGTGCAGGACGATGCGCATGCGGTCGTGCAAGTCGATATCGACAATACCTTGCCAGACGGCGCTCTGCGACTGGCTGCGGCGCATCCGCTAACTGCAGTACTGGGCGCCATGATGGGAGAAATTAGCGTGGAGCGCGTATAGCATGGCTTATTTACAGGCTTTATTCGGTTATGCGTGGCCTGCGGTCTGGGCGCTGGCCAAAATCGTTGCGATTGTCGTTCCCATGCTGCTGGCCGTAGCGTATCTGACCTATGCCGAGCGTAAAGTGATCGGCTACATGCAGGTACGTATCGGCCCGAACCGGGTCGGTTACAAGGGGCTGCTGCAGCCTATCGCCGACGGCATCAAGCTGATGATGAAAGAAATCATCATCCCCAGCGGGGCCAACAAATTCCTGTTTGTCCTCGCGCCCGTGCTGACTATTGCTCCGGCGCTTGCCGCATGGGCGGTAATCCCGTTTTCGCCGCAAGTCGTTCTTGCCAATGTGGATGCGGGTTTGCTGTATATACTGGCGATTACTTCGATGGGCGTATACGGCGTCATTATTGCCGGCTGGGCATCGAATTCGAAGTATGCGTTTCTGGGTAGCCTGCGTTCCGCAGCGCAGATCGTGTCGTATGAAATAGCCATGGGCTTTGCTCTGGTCGGCGTGCTGATGGCGGCGCAAAGCCTGAACCTGACCGATATCGTCAACGGACAGAAGGGCGGTATCTTCAGCTGGTACTGGTTGCCGCTGTTCCCGATGTTTATCGTGTATTTCATTTCCGGAGTGGCCGAAACCAATCGCGCTCCATTCGACGTTGCCGAAGGCGAATCCGAAATCGTCGCGGGTTTCCATGTGGAGTATTCCGGGATGGCATTCGCGGTCTTTTTTCTCGCCGAATATGCCAATATGATCCTGATCGCTGCGCTCACCTCGCTGATGTTTCTGGGCGGCTGGAATCCGTTGTTCGATATTGTGCCGTTTACCTGGATTCCGGGATTTATCTGGCTGTTATTGAAAATCGCTTTCGTGCTGTTCCTGTTTCTCTGGCTGCGGGCAACGTTTCCGCGTTACCGTTACGACCAGATCATGCGTCTGGGCTGGAAAGTATTTATTCCGATTACGCTGGTCTGGCTGCTGCTTGTCGGCGCAGTCATGCAAACCCCTTATGCATATCTGATCCACTAATGGCGATGATGAGTGGATACAAGACGATGGAGCGATGTGAATGAAGGCTATTAAACAATTTTTCTCCAGTTTGCTGTTGATCGAGCTGTTCCGGGGTATGGCGCTGACCGGAAGACACTTGTTCGCGCGCAAGATTACCGTGCAGTTTCCTGAAGAAAAAACGCCGCAATCGGTGCGTTTTCGCGGCTTGCACGCTCTTCGCCGTTATCCTAACGGCGAAGAGCGCTGCATAGCCTGCAAACTGTGCGAAGCCGTTTGCCCGGCGCTGGCGATTACCATCGAATCGGAACAGCGTGCAGACGGTACCCGCCGCACTACGCAATACGATATCGATCTTACCAAATGTATTTTCTGCGGTTTTTGCGAAGAGTCGTGCCCGGTGGATTCGATAGTCGAAACGCATATCCTTGAATACCATGGAGAAAAGCGGGGCGATCTGTACTATACCAAAGATCAGTTGCTGGCGATCGGCGACAAGTATGAAGCGCAGATTGCGGCTGCCCGGACTGCCGATGCCAAATACCGATAATCTATCCGGGGAAAACCAACCATGAATTTTGTTACCGCAGTTTTTTATTTCTTTTCGGCGATTTTGATATACGCGGCCTTTCGGGTAGTCACCACGCGTAATCCGGTGCATGCGGCTTTATTTCTGGTGCTGGCTTTTTTCAGCGCATCCGGCTTATGGCTGACGCTGGAAGCGGAATTTCTCGCGATCGCGCTGGTGCTGGTATACGTCGGAGCGGTCATGGTGCTGTTCCTGTTTGTGGTGATGATGCTCGATATCAATATCGACCGCTTGCGCGAAGGATTCTGGGATTATTTGCCTCTGGCTGCACTGGTTGCAACCATGCTGGCGCTGGAAATGGCCATAGTGCTGGGCAGTCGCAGCTTCGGCCTGAATATCGTCCCGGCCCCGATCGCCCATCCTGCCGGTTATAGCAATACCAAGGAACTCGGCAGTCTGCTTTATACCGATTACGTTTATCCGTTCGAATTGGCGGCGGTTATTTTGCTGGTTGCCATCGTGGCGGCGATTACCTTGACGATGCGCCGCCGTAAGAGCAGCAAATATCAGGATCCGTCAGAGCAGGTCAAAGTGAAGCGCGAAGATCGCGTACGCATGGTGGAAATGGCGTCTGAACAGCCGTCTTCGACTAAATCCTGATCGAAGCCTGCTGATTTTTTAAGGGGAATACCGTGTTGTCATTGTCGCATTATCTGGTTCTGGGGGCGATCCTGTTCGCGATCAGCGTGCTCGGGATATTTCTGAACCGTAAAAATCTCATTGTGCTGCTGATGGCCATAGAACTGATGTTATTGGCCGTCAATATGAACTTTATCGCATTCTCCCATTATCTGGGCGATACGGCGGGCCAGATCTTCGTGTTCTTTATTTTGACTGTAGCCGCAGCGGAATCCGCGATCGGCCTGGCCATACTGGTAGTGCTGTTCCGCAATCTGCGTACTATCCATGTGGACGATCTGGATCATCTGAAAGGCTAAGGGTGCAGTGCGCCACTGACGGGAATTAACTATGACAGCAATGCAGCAACTTTATCTTCTAGTGCCGCTGGCGCCTTTGTTCGGCGCCCTGGCGGCCGGTCTGTTCGGCTGGGCGATCGGCCGCACCTTGTCGCATCTGGTCACCATAGCCGGCGTGGCGGTGTCTTGCTGGGCTTCGTGGCTGATATTCCAGGATGTGCAGGCCGGACACGTTTACAACGGGACGGTATACACCTGGATAACCGTCGGTTCGGTA
>DAIETB010000145.1:0-4417 GCA_027345925.1 Sulfuriferula sp. | reverse complement strand
TGCGGTACTTTCTTCTAGCTGGCTGTAGCATGTTTAGCTCCTGGCTTTCTTACCCGTTTTTCTGGCTCTGCAGGTGCAAGCGCCGGCTGTTCGCCTTTTGCCAATGCGTCCCCTTTGTATACCCAAACCTTGACACCGATGATTCCATAGGTGGTTTTGGCTTCAAAAAATCCGTAATCGATATCGGCGCGCAATGTGTGCAACGGTACGCGTCCTTCGCGATACCATTCGGTTCGAGCGATTTCGGCACCGTTCAAACGACCGGAACTCATGATCTTGATACCTTGAGCACCCAGACGCATGGCATTTTGCATCGCACGCTTCATGGCGCGGCGGAACATAATGCGTTTTTCCAGCTGACCGGCGATATTAGCGGCGATCAATTGGGCATCGATTTCTGGTTTACGGACTTCTTCAATATTGACGTGCACAGGAACTGCCATCATTTTCTGCAGTTGCGCTTTCAATACTTCGATGTCTTCACCCTTTTTACCGATCACCACGCCCGGACGCGCGCTGTGGATGGTAATGCGCGCATTTTTCGCCGGCCGCTCAATCACGATTTTGCTGACGGAGGCATTAGCCAGTTTCTTTTTCAGGAATTCCCGAACCTTGATGTCTTCATTTAACTTGGCCGCAAAATCATGACTATTTGCGAACCACTTGGAAGTCCAGTTGCGTGTGACGCAAAGTCGGAGACCTATCGGATGTATTTTCTGTCCCATTACCGTTCCTTATTCGTCGCCGACTGTCACAACAATATGACAAGTCTGTTTAATAATACGATTGCCGCGGCCTTTGGCACGCGCCATGAAACGCTTCATCGAAGGGCCTTCGTCCACAGTAATAGTGGCGACTTTCAATTCATCGATGTCGGCTCCATCATTGTGTTCGGCGTTGGCGATCGCCGACTCCAACACCTTCTTAATTACAGCAGCGCCCTTTTTAGGGCTGAAAGCCAGAATATTCAAAGCTTGATCTATCGGCAGGCCACGGATCTGATCCGCTACCAGACGACCCTTTTGGGCCGATAAATGGGTACCACGCAATACGGCAGAAACTTTCATCATGGGCTCCTATTTCTTGGCTTTCTTGTCGGCAGCGTGACCTCTGAAGGTACGCGTCAACGAAAACTCGCCCAATTTATGACCGACCATATTCTCGGATACGAACACCGGAATGTGTTGCTTGCCATTATGCACAGCGATAGTCAGGCCGATAAAATCCGGCAGTACAGTGGAACGGCGCGACCAGGTTTTAATTGGACGCTTGTCATTACCGGCACGTGCTGCGTCCACCTTTTTTTGCAGGTGCGCGTCAACAAACGGGCCTTTTTTAATAGAACGTGGCATAAACTTACCCTTTAACGTTGATGACGACGACGCACGATCATACTATCGGTGCGCTTATTGCGACGCGTACGGAAACCCTTGGCCGGAACACCCCATGGACTGACCGGATGACGACCTGCCGCCGTTTTCCCTTCACCACCACCGTGCGGATGGTCTACCGGGTTCATGACGACGCCACGTACGGTAGGCCGGATACCGCGCCAGCGAGTCGCACCAGCTTTACCGAGGGAACGCAAGGAATGCTCTTCGTTGCCGACCTCGCCTATAGTTGCGCGACAATCGACGTGGACCTTGCGGATTTCGCCAGATCGCAAACGCAATTGAGCATAGGTCCCCTCCCGCGCCAGCAATTGCACCGACGTACCGGCGGAGCGAGCCAGCTGGGCACCTTTGCTAGGCATCATTTCGACGCAATGCACAGTCGAACCGACCGGAATATTACGCAAGGGCAGCGCATTGCCGACCTTGATAGGCGCATCGGAACCATTCATCAACTGCATACCCACTACGATACCTTTAGGCGCAATGATATAGCGCCGCTCTCCGTCCGCATAACATAACAATGCGAGATTGGCAGAACGATTCGGGTCATATTCAACCCGCTCGACAGTAGCCGGTATCCCGTCCTTGTTGCGGCGAAAATCGATGACGCGATAATTCTGCTTATGACCGCCGCCCATATGGCGTACGGTAATGTGTCCGTTACTGTTACGGCCGGCAGTCTTGTTTTTACGCTCTACCAGCGCAGCCAAAGGCCTGCCTTTGTAGAGACCTGGGGTTACCACCTTGACAACGGCGCGACGACCCGGGGAAGTTGGTTTAACTTTAATCAGTGCCATGTTCTACTCCTACTGGCCAGCAACAAAATTGATTTCTTGCCCTGGCTTCAGGCAGACGAAGGCTTTTTTCCAATCGCTACGGCGACCCATGAAACGACCGAATCGTTTCTGCTTCCCCTTGACGTTGGCAATTTGTACGCTGTTGACTTCGACCTTAAACAGCAACTCGACTGCGGCCTTGACTTCAGGCTTGGTCGCATCCGATGCGACACGGAATATAACCTGCTCGTGCTTGTCGGCAACGTACGTACTTTTTTCTGATACCTGAGGCGCAAGAATTACCTGCAGCAGACGGGCATCGCTAAATTTAGGCGCATTCATAGGAACATCTCCTCCACCATTTTAACTGCGGCCGAAGTCATCAGAACCTGATCGAACCTGACCAGATTGACTGGATCGACGTGGCGCGGCTCGACGATCAGCACATTCGGCAAATTACGCGAAGCCATCCAGAGATTATCGTCCAGATTGTCGGTAATAATCATCACGCGATTGACCAATCCCATAGTCTTGAGTTTTTCGACCAGCATTTTGGTTTTAGGAATATCGAGCACAAAGGTATCGATTACCGACAGCAGGTTTTCGCTCACCAGCTTCGAAAATATGGATGCCATGCCTGCGCGATACATTTTCCGGTTGACTTTCTGGGTAAAGTTTTCATCGGGTCCATTGGGAAACGCACGACCACCTCCACGCCAGATCGGACTGGAAGTCATACCGGAGCGAGCGCGTCCGGTACCTTTTTGACGCCAGGGCTTCTTGGTGCTGTGACGAACCGTCCTGCGATCTTTCTGCTGACGATTGCCGCTGCGGGCATTCGCCATGAAAGAAGTAACTACCTGATGAACCAGCGGTTCGTTGAACTCGCGGCCGAAAAACGTATCGGATACTTCGAGATTGCTGGCCGCCTGCCCCTGCTCATTAATTATCTTGAGTTCCATTATGCACCTGCCTTCACGCTAGGGCGCACTACGACATGACCACCCTTGGCGCCGGGAACTGCTCCCTTGATAAGTATTAACTGACGCTCGGTATCGATGCGTACGACTTCGAGCTTTTGCACAGTGCGCTGCACAGCGCCCAGATGTCCCGCCATGCGCTTGCCCGGAAATACGCGACCCGGATCCTGCGCCTGACCGATGGAGCCGGGAGTATTATGCGAACGGGAGTTACCGTGGCTGGCGCGATTCGACGAGAAATGGTGGCGCTTGATAACGCCGGAAAATCCCTTGCCCTGCGTGGTTCCGGTTACATCGACCAGCTGACCGGCCTTGAATATATCCGGGCTCACGACATTACCTGCCAGCAGCGCCGAAGCATCCGCAGCAGACAACCGGAATTCTTTCTGGATTTCACCCGCCTCGACACCGGCCTTGGCCAGATGTCCGGCAGCCGATTTATTGACACGTGTAGCTCTGCGTACGCCAAACGCGACCTGAACTGCAGAATAGCCATCAGTTTCAGGCGTCTTAACCTGTGTTACACGATTATTGGACACATCCAGCACGGTGACGGGGATAGTACTGCCATCCTCGGCAAACAGTCTGGTCATGCCAATCTTACGACCAACGAGTCCTAAACTCATTTTATTTTCCTTAACAAAAAGGCGCTGATTACAATTGACCAGCATTTTTATCTCAGGGAAAACCGCCCCGGAACGGTACAACGCCAGGCTATATTGCCCGGCACAATTTACAGCTAAACCTTGATTTCGACTTCGACACCAGCCGGCAGATCCAGCTTCATCAAAGCATCGACGGTTTTATCGGTAGGATCGATAATATCCATCAAGCGCAGATGCGTACGAATTTCAAACTGATCGCGAGAAGTTTTATTGACATGCGGAGAGCGCAATACGTCGAACCGCTCAATTGAAGTAGGCAATGGTACAGGACCTTTGACTACAGCGCCTGTACGCTTTGCTGTCTCGACGATCTCAAGTGCCGACTGGTCTATCAATCGATAATCGAACGCCTTGAGTCGAATGCGAATTTTCTGATTTTTCATCACAATACCTTAAAGAGCAGAACATCAAATGCGAAAGGGCGGAATTATACCGCCCTTTCAGGTCTACAGCAAGCGTATCTTACTCGATAATTTTCGCCACCACGCCGGCGCCGACGGTACGGCCGCCTTCGCGGATCGCGAAGCGCAAACCGTCTTCCATCGCGATCGGCGCAATCAGCGCTACCGTTACCGACACGTTATCGCCCGGCATCACCATCT
>DAIETB010000132.1:0-12152 GCA_027345925.1 Sulfuriferula sp. | reverse complement strand
TCATAGCCGATATTGCTTCGATATCGGTGGTTCGGTGTTCGGCCGCCAATTGGGCGACCCATTTAGAAAAAGCCAGAAAATCGTCATTTTTAGCGACAAAATCGGTTTCACAGTTGACCTCGATCAGCGCGCCGTTTTTACTGTCGGCACTGATGTACGCGGCGATGACGCCTTCTGCTGCAACTCGACCGGCCGCTTTGCTGGCTTTGGCGCCGCTTTTGATACGCAGCAAATCCTCGGCGGACGACATGTCGCCGCTAGTTTCGGTCAAGGCTTTTTTACATTCCATCATACCCAAGCCCGTGCGTTCACGCAGCTCTTTTACCATTCCCGCTGTAATTTCAGCCATATTCTACTCCCAGGTTGATCGATAATAAATTCACAAAAGAGTTACGCCCTAATGCGGCATACTCTCGAATTCCATAAAATAGCCCCGTAATTCAGGCATTCCCTGTATTGTTTTGCCAGCATTTGCTCCGAGCGGCATCGCCGCACTGCAAAAGTCTCACAAAAAAAGGGGCACAAGCCCCTTTTCATTAAGCATACAAAATATTATTGCACCGTCGCGGCGTCATCGACAATTTCAACAAATTCTTCGCCTTCGCCCAGTATTTCCCCCAATGCCTGGCTACGGCCTTCGAGCACCGCATCGGCCACGCCGCGCGCATACAAACGGATAGCGCGGCTGGAATCGTCATTGCCGGGAATAATATAATCGACACCCAAAGGATTGTTATTGGTGTCGACGACGCCGATCACCGGAATACCGAGTGCATTCGCTTCGATAACGGCACCTTTCTGATAACCGACATCGATAACGAAAATTGCATCCGGCAAAGCCGTCATATCTTTGATACCGCCGAGGCTTCGACTAAGTTTATCGAGCTCGCGCTGCAATACCAGGCCTTCTTTTTTGGTCAGATTGCTCGCACCCTCGCCCAGCATGGTTTCCAGTTCTTTTAGGCGCTTGATAGACTGCCTGACGGTTTTAAAATTGGTCAGCATGCCGCCGAGCCAACGGTTATCGACATACGGAACGCCTGCACGTTCGGCTTCTTCGCGCACGATTTCACGCGCGGAACGTTTCGTTCCCACGAACAGAATAGTGCCTTTGTTGGAAGCCAGTTTACGTACGAATTTCAATGCCTCCTGGAACATGGGCAAGCTTTTTTCCAGGTTAACGATGTGGATCTTGTTCCTGTGACCGAAAATATACGGTGCCATATTCGGATTCCAGAAACGAGTCTGGTGTCCGAAATGAACCCCGGCTTCCAGCATTTGACGCATGGTAATAGACATAATGATTTCCTTTAGGGTTAAGCCTCCAGCCGTCGCCAAACATTCTCGATGAGAACACCCCAAGCATAGACGGCTGTGCGAATTTTGATACCTGATACGCAGGAGGCAAAACCAGAATATACGATTCGGTTTACCGCATGCGGTCAAATATCAAGCCCCGAATTGTATCACAGCAAACCCACATGAACAATGCAATTGCCATGATTATTACAGAAATGTCAGCCATGCGACAATTCTTTCTGCGGATACCGTCAGGGGCGATCTACAGGGGCTTCCAGCATCGCCACCAGGGCAGCATGATCAGAACCGTGCCATCCGCCCAGACGACCAATCACCTCTGCCTGACGTACTTGCCAGCCCCGAACATAGATACGGTCCAGCGACAGTATGGGCAGACTGGCAGGAAAACTTCTCGCAACCTGACCGTGCATCGTTTCGTATACCTCTTTCATTCCCAGCGAAGCAGCAAATTTGCGGCCGCTATGCCCTCTCCAGTCATTAAAATCGCCCGCAATAATCAACGGCGCCTGCTCAGGCACATGTTCGCGCACGCGTCGGCACACGAGCTCGAGCTGTCGTTTCCTGCTGCGCTCGAACAAAGCCAGATGCAGGCAGAAAACATGCAGTTGCGGGGCAAGATGAGGAACTTCTATTACGACATGGAGCAAACCGCGCGATTCGAAAGCGTGGTCGGAAATATCGAGATTTTCCCATTCGACGATGGGATAGCGGGATAAGACAGCATTGCCGTGATGGCCCAGATCGTACACGGCATTTTTACCGTATACATAATTCGACCACATCTCGTCGGCTAGAAACTCGTGCTGAGGCGTACTCGGCCAATGTTGCCAGCGCTGGGCATGGCCGCTATGGCTGCCCTGAACTTCTTGCAAAAAAACGATATCTGAATCCAGCGCCCTCAAGCGCGACCGCAGGTCATGGATCACCATGCGTTTATTAAAATGCGAAAATCCTTTGTGGATATTATAACTGGCGACTCGTATCGACGTATTCATGGTCCTATCATAGCAAAACGCACCAGCTAGAGCATGCTTCCCGAATTCGGTCAGGCGGCAACCTGCTCAGAAGTCGCCAAAGCGGCATAACTGCGCTGATCTATATACAAACTGGAGCCGGCGGTTTTTTTCGCTTCTTTTTTAACTTCGGCAGCCACTACCGCGATCTCGTGCACTTCCTGAAACTGATTGCGGATAACAGGAACGATACCTATTGATAAAGTGGGGAATCCGTATTCCATACGGTTGCCACGGCGATCTTCTGCCGAATAGGACCCCACTCCCAATTCTTCCTGCAACACAAAACCGTTCACTGCCTGATCAAAAGCCGACAAAATCTTGGTGCAGCGCTCTTCCCAGTTTTCGCTTTGAAACAGCACAAAAAAATCGTCGCCTCCTATATGCCCGACAAAATCGATATCGCTATCGATATGCCGGATCAATACTTCAGCAGTAAGTTTGATCAGCTCGTCGCCGCGGCGGTAGCCGAAAACATCGTTAAACGGTTTAAAGCTATCCAGATCGACATAGCATACCCAAAACGATTGTGCGTTCTGCAACAGCAATTCGATCTGCTCGTTAATCGGCACATTTCCGGGCAGCAATGTCAGCGGATTGGCATAGCGCGCTTCCTGTATCTGCTGTTTAGTCATTTCCTGCATTAGCGCAAAATTGGAGCCAACGCCAGCGTAAACCTTGTCCCGGACCAGTATAAAGCCGTCGGCAAAACGTTTCTGTCCTTGCATCAGCACAAGTTGGCTCAACTCCACAATCGACATTTCCATATCCACAATCAGGGGATTGCTGTCCATAAATACCGTACAGGGTTTGCGACTGTACAAATCGCGGATGTAGCCATGCGAAAATTTGTCGACCAGCGTCCTGCTTAGCAGACCGACCGGCGTATCTCCTTCGAGGACAGGCAATACAGTCTGTTCGGGATTGGCCAGCAATATCTGCAAGGCGGTTTCGCTTGTGGTGTTAATCGTCACCGTCGGCACTTCCGTTAACAGCAGATGCGCTCTACGGCCGCGCTGCAGGACGACTTTCGTCCACGGATTCGCACTCACAAGATTGGAATCAAAACATTTTTTCGCCGCAGCATTGACGGATACATCCGGCTGTTTGAGCGGATATCCGATAAAATAACCTTGCCCCAGACAAATGCCCATTTCCTTCAGCACCATGAGCTCGGAACGGTGTTCGACTCCTTCCGCTATAATCATGGCACGGCTTTTTTCGGCGATCTGTTTGATAGACCGCACAAATTGCAATTTCAATGGACTCTTGTCGATACCCGCGACGAAATGCTTATCGAGCTTGACGAAATCGGGCCGCACATCGGACCATAAACGCAGACTCGAAAACCCTTCTCCCAGATCGTCTAGGGCAATTTTAAACCCGTATTCGCGCAATGCAATCAAGCCCGAAACCACTGCCGCATTATTCATTTTAGGAGAGCTTTCGGTGATTTCAAAAACCAGCCGGTCGCGCAAATCGGTTTTCTTGTTGAGCAGTTTCTTTAACAGTTCTTCGGTCAGTGCGCCAGCCAGCAGCGCAAAGGGACTGATATTTACAAATAACTTGCCCGGCAAGCCCGTACGCATGAATTCCGTAACCACGACATCGATGCAGAGACTTTCCAGCGGAACCAGCAGATTCACCCGTTCCGCCGCGCGGAATAGCGCTTGCGGCAAATGCAGTTCGCTATCGCTGGGACCCCGGACGAGACCTTCGTAACCGATCAGATGTCCCTGCTGCAAATCCATGATAGGCTGAAACAGAGGATACAAACTCCGCTTTTCCAAAATGTTTGCCAGCATTTCGCGCTTGGTCATAAATTTTTCCTTATAGAATCACCCCGTATTTAAAATACAGCCAAATCATGACAAATTAACTACAATAATCATAATTCAGGTTAAGATATTGCATATAATTTTTATAATTGGGGTTCATCCGTGGCACGCCCAGAAAAAATCCGTCTCGGCGAACTGCTGGTCCGCCAGAAACTGCTTTCCGAAATACAATTGCAACTCGCGCTGGAAGAACAAAAGAAAAGCGGTCGCAAGCTAGGCAGGTTTCTGGTCGAAAACGGTCTGGTCTCCGAAGACCAGATCGCTGAAGCCATCGCGAAACAATTGGATATTCCTTTCATCCGGCTCAAAAATTTCACCATCAAACCCGATACCACGCGTTTGCTGCCCGAAATGCAGGCCCGCCGTTTTCGCGCGCTTGTTCTGGAAAATCGCGGTGACCAGATCCTGATCGGAATGGCCGATCCTACCGATCTGGTGGTGTATGACGAAATCGCGCGTATCGTCAAAAACAATATCGAACTCGCCGTCATCAATGAAAACGAATTATTGCAGACCATAGATCGCGTCTACCGGAAGACCGATGAAATCACCGATCTGGCCCGCGAACTGGGACAGGATCTGGGCGACAGCTACATCGATTTCGCCAGCCTCAACAACCTGTCCGGTGCGGAAGATGCGCCGGTAGTGAAATTATTGCAATCGGTGTTCGACGACGCCACTCAGGTACGCGCTTCCGACATACACATTGAGCCGCAGGCCGACGCGCTGCAAATCCGCTTCCGCATCGACGGCGTACTCAATCTGCAGACGCGCGCCGATATCAAAATAGCTCCGGCGCTGGCATTGCGCCTGAAATTGATGTCCGGACTCGATATTTCCGAAAAACGCCTGCCGCAGGACGGACGTTTCGCCATCAAAGTCAAACAGCAATCCATCGATGTCCGCATATCGACCATGCCTACTCAATACGGCGAATCGGTCGTCATGCGACTGCTCAACCAGAGCGGCAATACGCTGAATCTCAATGCCATCGGCATGCCCCCGGCGATACTGGCGCGATTCCGCAGCATATTGCGACGCCCCAACGGGCTGATACTGGTAACCGGACCTACCGGCAGCGGTAAAACCACCACACTGTATGGCGCGCTATCCGAACTCAACAGCCCGGAGCGCAAGATTATTACCGTGGAAGACCCGGTCGAATACCGTCTCGCCGGAATTAATCAGGTTCAGGTGAATGAGAAAATCGACCTTAATTTCGCCCGCGTACTGCGTTCCGCATTGCGACAGGATCCGGATGTGGTGCTGGTCGGCGAAATGCGCGACCAGGAAACCGCCCAGATCGGCATGCGGGCCGCAATTACCGGCCACCTCGTCCTGTCAACCCTGCACACCAACGACGCGGCGAGTACGCCTATCCGGCTGATGGACATGGGCGTGCCGAGATACATGGTCGCCACGTCCATACAAGCAGTCATCGCCCAGCGTCTGGTCCGGCTCAATTGCGACAATTGCAGCGATCCCTATACGCCCACTCCTACAGAACGGATCTGGCTCGATAATCATTTGCCCAGTATCGACATGAGCCCCTCGTATCAAAAAGGACGGGGTTGCGCCCATTGCAATCAGACCGGCTATCGCGGCCGGATCGGCGTGTATGAAATGCTCGAAATTACTAATGCCGTTACCGAGGCGGCAAGCCACGCCGATCCCGCTGCGTTTATCGGTGCCGCCGAAACCCAGATGGCGGGCAACACGCTGGGGCGGCAAGCCGCCAATCTCGCTGCCGCAGGCAAAACTACACCGGTCGAAGCAATGCGTGTCAGCAATCAGTTCGACGATTAATGCTCGCTCGCAGCAGGAGCCACAATCGCGCATTCGCTACGGATTCAAGAAAAGTTATACTGGATTTTAATCGAAAACAAATTAATAATTTATTTAAATACAATAGATTTGCTGATACAAAATATAAGTTATACTAAATTTACCTAAATTCATGGCGATTAAAATACCGCATCCGGTTAATTATGTATTCATTTATCCAGAAAAATACCCTTATCGAGTTTTAACGGCAAACACGGAGAATCGTATATCAACCCGTCATCAAAAAACGAACGTATCGATTTTCTTACACCGTCAACCGGCCTGTCCGCCGCACCTGTTTTCATTAAGGATATGGGAATTTCATTAGAACCGCTAAAATTTATGGAGTTATCCTTGGAAGACATGCGCCGATCCGTAGTTATATCTTCCACGGGCTTCGGTGCCGTAGGGGTCAATATCCCGAACCCTGCTTTATTTGCAGTCCATAAACTGATCGTCGCCGTTGAACGCGGGGTAAGCAATCCGAAGTCGAACAAGGATATAACCCAAGCAGCATCTATTATCGATTTTTATGCCGACAACGATATAGATACGATCACTATTGCGTGGCGTGAAACAGAGTCCCGGGGAGCAGGCTGGAAAAAAAGAATGCAACAAGGCTTAACGAGAATGAAAATCATGTATCCGGAAGTCTATAATAAAGTTGGCAAACCGTTTCTGGCAAATGGCAAACCGGCAAAAACCAGCTCATAAAGACGCCGCTACCGGGATAAAACGATGCCATTTTTTGCTTACAAAGCCCGCAACGCTCAGGGCGAACTAGTTCAGGGCACGCTCGAAGGCAGCGATAGCAGCAATATTGCCGAACTGCTAATCAATACGGCAATGACGCCTATCGACATCAAGGCGACCGCGGCTCCCAGCGTCAACCTGATGACCGATACTTGGTGGCGCAAACTGACGGAAGAAAAAATCACCGCGCTCGATGTGCAAATGTTCAGCCGCCAACTCTATACCCTGCTTAAAGCCGGAGTTCCGATCATGCGAGGCCTGGCGGGGCTGCAAGAATCCGCTACCAACGGTTCATTTGCCCGGATAGTGCAGGATTTGCGCGAATCGCTGGACGCCGGACGCGAACTGTCGGCCGCAATGCAGCGCCATCCGGATATCTTTACGCCGTTTTATCTAAGCATGATCCGGGTCGGCGAGATGACCGGCCGGCTGGAGGAAGTGTTTCTGCGCCTGTTCGACCACCTGGAATTCGAGCGCGAAATGGGTAACCGCGTGCGTTCTGCCCTGCGCTACCCGATGTTTGTAGTGATCGCGATGGTCATTGCCATCGCCGTGATCAACCTGTTTGTCATCCCCGCCTTCGCCAAAGTCTATGCCGGCTTTAACGCCAAACTTCCGTTCATGACGCAAATTCTCATCGACAGTTCGAGCTTCATGGTGCATTACTGGTTTTTGCTGCTGGCCGGGCTGATCGGCACCGGCGCGGCATTCAAACTCTATACCGGCACCGAAAAAGGTCGCTATCGCTGGGATAAATTGCGGCTGCGGTTTCCCATCGTCGGCAAAATCGTCCTCAAAGGCACGCTGGCCCGTTTCGCGCGCAGCTTTGCCCTGTCCAGCAAAAGCGGCGTACCTATCATCCAGAGCCTGAGCGTAGTCGCACAGACCGTAGACAATACCTACATCGCCGGGCGCATCGAGCAAATGCGCAACGGCATAGAACGCGGCGAAAGCATACTGCGCACCTCGGCCGCCGCCAACGTCTTTACCCCGGTCGTATTGCAAATGATCGCGGTCGGCGAAGAAACCGGCGACATCGACAATCTGATGGAAGAAATTGCGCAGATGTACGAACGCGAAGTCGATTACGAACTGAAAACCTTATCTTCGCAGATCGAACCCATACTGATACTCGGCCTCGGCGCCTTGGTGCTGGTGCTGGCGCTGGGCGTTTTCCTGCCCATCTGGAATCTGGGACAGGTAGCTTTGCACAAATAAACAAGCCATGAATTGTCAACAATTGACGCTGGACGGCAGGTTCTTTGTCAGACAGGCAATGCCAGCGGCAGTGCCAATCATAATAATTAACTTTAAAAAAATCTTTCAATAAATTGTTTTTAAAAATAATTAATTTAAAAAACCTGATGATTTTTTGATATGACATTAAAACATTAATATGGCATATTTATTGCTCTTACTACGCAGGCTTCCAGGAGTAGACATGCATCGCAAAACCACCGGTTTCACGTTAATCGAATTGGTTGTCGTTATTACCATTATCGGCATACTGGCGGCAATCGCCCTGCCGCGCTTCGCCGCGCTGCAAGGCGATGCCAGGCTGGCGAAAATGAACGGGGCGCTGGGTGCGGTCAAAAGCGCGGCGGCCATGGCCCACGCGACGCTGATCAGCCGGGGCTTCAGCAGCAACACGACCAGCGCCACGACCGGGATCGTGATCGAAGGCATCGCCGTTAATTACGTCTTCGGCTATCCCGATCCGGTCACTATCGTCCCGCTGGCCGGCATCACCACGCCGGATTACGTGATCAGCGGACTGACGACGTCGAACGCCATCGCCGGCGCTGACGTGAATCACATCGGCGGCACCACCGACTGCACCATAGGCTACATCGCGCCTACGGCCAACGATACGCCGCCGTCGTATATTTTGAATGCAAACCTGACCAATTGTTCTTGATACTCATCATTGCAGAAGAAAAAGGGAAATTAAAATGAACATCGAAATGAAATCCGCTCAAAGCGGCTTTACCCTGATCGAATTAGTGGTCGTCATCGTTATTCTGGGGATATTGGCGGCCACTGCGTTGCCGAAGTTTATTGATTTGTCGACAGAAGCTTCAACTTCGGCGGCTGCCGGTATAGCAGGCGGAATTTCATCCGCCGCCGCCATTAACTATGGCGGAAGAAAAGCCGGCGCGCCTAATGCTGTGGCCTATACTTCAGCTACACCCTGTTCAAGTGCATCTATCCAAACTATCATGCAAACACCGCTTGATGCGGTTAACTATACTTACGCTGCCGGTGCAAATGTTGGCACAGCAACGGGTAGTTGCACCGCCGATCCTGACGGTACAGCCGAAACTTGTACAGTAACCCCGATAAAAGCAGGTGCTGCTGCTGCAACAGCGACGGTAATCTGCGCTCAATAATCAAAATAAAGCCAAAAATATCGATTCAGCTTGCAGTATTATTATTCACAAGCTGAGTCATAACCTGGCAATCCTATTTGAGGTACACTTAGAAATCTGCTTTGGCGGTTTGACATGTGTACCATATTTTATAATTTAATTGTCCAATGCGGATACTAGTTGACCAGTCGCGTAATTGCCGTTTATCAACTGGCTTTACCCTAATCGAACTAGTGGTAATCATCGTCATTGTCGGGGTGCTAGCTGTAGTTGCACTTCCCCGCTTCTTCGACCAGAATGCATTCAAAAACCGCGGTTTCTACGATGAAACCCTCTCTGCCCTGCGCTACGCGCAAAAAGCCGCCATCGCGCAGCGGCGCAGCGTCTGCGCCAGTTTTACCTCCAGCAGTCTTACCCTGACGATCGCTTCCGCGCCCGATTCCGGCAATTGCGACACGCCGCTTGCCAGCCCGGCCGGCGGCAGCCCGTTTACCGTCACCGCCAAAGCTACCGGCGCTTATACCGCCGTGCCTGCGCCATTCTATTTCAACGCGCTGGGACAAGCATCGCAGGGCCAGACGATCAGCGTAACCGGTTTCGGCAACATCGTCATCGAACAGGAAACCGGTTATGTGCATATCTGAACGCGGCATCTCGCTGGTCGAGCTGATTATTTTCATCGTCATCGTCAGTGTTGCGGTCGCCGGGGTATTATCGGTAATGAACATCACCGCCCAGCACAGCGCCGACCCGCTGATTCGCAAGCAGGAACAGGCGATCGCCGAAGCGCTGCTGGCGGAAATCGAACTGCAGCCGTTTACCTGGTGCGACCCGACCGATGCCAATGCCGCCATCGCCACCAGCAACTCCAGCGG
This sequence comes from Sulfuriferula sp., assembly GCA_027345925.1. Taxonomy (GTDB): domain Bacteria; phylum Pseudomonadota; class Gammaproteobacteria; order Burkholderiales; family Sulfuriferulaceae; genus Sulfuriferula. The sequence continues at coordinate 2,160 of DAIETB010000132.1, read as the reverse complement.
CAATCCAGTCGGCAGCACCGCAGGCTGCAACACCACGCCCGAAGCGTTGGGCCCGGAAACGATCAACGGCGTCGTCCAGTCGCGTTACAGCACTACCACGCCGTTCAACAATGTCAACGATTACAGCGGCTTTAGCATGTCGCCCATCGTCGATATCACCGGCACCCCGGTCGCCGGCCTGGGCAACTACAGCGCCAGCGTCGCCATCGTCCCGCTCGATACCGGCCTCGCACCCGTAGCGTACGCCGGCGCCACCGTATTGCAGATCAATGTCACCGTCGCCTCGGGCAATAGCAGCCTGACCCTGACAGGCTACCGCTATCGCTACGCACCGGACGCGCTACCGTGATCAGAGGACGGAGGACGGAGGACAGAGGACAGATAATGGTGCGGCTGGCCGCACGCTGTATTTTTAAAACGCTGTTCGGCAACAATGGAAGGAGCACGATGCAAAATAGCGCGGCGCAGCCGCACAAGATTCGGTCCTCCGTCCTCCGTCCCCTGCCCTCCGAAAGCGGCTTCACCCTGATCGAAGCGATCATCGTCATTACCATCACCGCGACGATCGCGGCGGTGGTGGCGGTGTTCATCAAAACGCCGATCCAGGGTTATTTCGACAGCGTGCGCCGCGCCGAAATGACCGACATCGCCGATACCGCGTTACGCCGCATCGGCCGCGACTTGCGTCTGGCGCTGCCCAACAGCGTGCGGGTGGCGACAACGGGAAATGTGTATTATCTGGAATTCCTGGAGACCATCGCCGGCGGCCGATATCGCGCCGATACCGGAACTCTCGCCGCCGATCTGGCCTGTAATACTATGCTCGATTTCACTGCCGCCAGCAGCGGGTTTTGCGTGCTGGGACCGCCGCTGGCCGCCAACAGCGGCCTGATCGCCATCTATAATCTGGGCGTGTCCGGCGCGAACGCTTACAACGGCGACAACACCAGCGCCATCACCGGCGTCAGCGGCGCGCTCGTCAGCATCAAGCCCAAACAATTTCCCTTTGCTTCGCCGGGCAATCGTTTCCAGGTTATCAGCACGCCGGTCAGTTACGTCTGCGACCCGACCGCGGGCACGATCACCCGCTACTGGAATTATCCCGTCGCGCCGACTCAGCCCACAAGCTTTTCCGGGGCCTCCAGCGCATTGCTGGCGACGCATGTCAGCGCCTGCACGTTCAATTACACCCAGCAGGTCGTGACCCAGCAAGCGGGCCTGGTTGCCGCCAGCCTGCAAATTACCGAAAGCGGCGAAACCGTGTCGCTGTACGAAGAAACTCATGTGAGCAATGCGCCGTGATTAGAGGACAGAGGACAGAATATAGAAGACAGATTATGGTGCGGCGCGCCGCACGCTGTTTTTTTAAAACGCCGTTCGACAACGATGGAAGGAGCGCGATGCAAAATAGCGCGGCGCAGCCGGACAAAATTCTGTCCTCAGTCCTCCGTCCTCAGTCCTCCGAAAGCGGCTTTTCCATCGTCTCGGCGATTTTCCTGCTCGTCGTCCTGTCAGCGATGGGCGCGTTCATGCTGACTTTTTCCAATGTCCAGCAAATGTCCTCCACCGCCGATTTGCAGGGCGGCAAAGCTTACCAGGCTGCGCGGGCCGGAATCGACTGGGGCGCGTACCAGATACTGCAAAACGGCGGTTCCTGCGTCAATAGCGCCAGCGTGCCGCTGGGCGGCAATCTTGCCGGTTTCTCATTAATAGTCAACTGCACCCCTTACGGCCCTTACACAGAAGGCATCAGCACCGTGAATCTCTACCGGATCACGGCTACCGCCAGTTCCGGCACACTGGGCAGCACGACTTACGTCGAACGCCAGTTACAGGCGACGATAGCGCATTGACAGAGAAAGAAAAACGATGACACTAATTGCTTGCCGCATAAGACGAATTATATTGCCCGGTTTAAGTATGTTTTTCGTCCTCACTGTATCGGCAGCACCTCCCCCGCCTCCCATCCTTGTCCTGTACCACATGGATGAAGCTCAATGGACTGGTACGCCTGGTGAAGTTATAGACAGCTCCGGCAATGGCTTTAATGCCACTGCCATTAATGGCGCTACCACAGCCAATACTACTTCCGCCATCGTTGGCAACCCTGGAACTTGCGGTTATGGCGCATTTAACGGCATTAATAATTATGTTGCTTTA
>DAIETB010000125.1:0-2965 GCA_027345925.1 Sulfuriferula sp. | reverse complement strand
TACCGCATTATTGGGTAATATTCCCGAATTCGATTCCATGGCGGTAATTCATTTGATCGCGGCAATGGAGGACTATTTCGGTTTTACTGTGGACGACGATGAAATCAACGCCGATGTGTTCGCTACCTTAGGCAGTCTGACCGAATTTGTTGATAATAAGACAGGATGACGAACCTGTCCCTGCACGCAATGCCACAGCCGTTTTTTCTGGATGCCTCACCCGGACGCAGATTCTGTCTGTATTATCCGCCTGTCGGGATCTGCCGCGGCAGCGTTCTGTATGTGCCTCCCTACGCGGAAGAAATGAACCGGTCTCGCCGTACTGTTTCCTTGCAGGCGCTTGATCTGGCGCGATCCGGATATGCGGTACTGTTGATCGATTTATTCGGTTGCGGAGACAGCGACGGGGATTTTGCAGACGCGCGATGGCAGATCTGGCTTAAGGATCTGGCCGCGGCAGTAACCTGGTTAAAAAAGACGGTTTTTGCGCCGGTCAGTTTGTGGGGCTTGCGTTTAGGGGTGCCGCTGATGATGGATTATGCCCGAACCAGCGGCGAAACGTTTCAGCGGTTTATTTTGTGGCAACCTGTACTGTCGGGCCAGCAATATCTGACCCAGTTCCTGCGTTTGCGCCTGGCCAGCGAAATGCTGTCCGGCGGCGTAACGCAAGCTAATGTGAAGGATTGGCGGCAAGAACTGGCTGCGGGCACTATTCTGGAAGTGGCCGGGTACCGAATTGCACCCGAACTGGCAGCTTCGGTAGATGATATCAATTTGAGCGCACTGGCCGGGGCTGGCGGGGCTTACCACTGGTTTGAAGTGGCGCAGCCGGATAAGCCGTTTTCCCCAGCCAGTACAAAAGTGATGACGGCGTGGATTGATCGCGGCGCGCATGTGAGTACTCATCAGATCGCGGGCGAAATGTTCTGGCAAAGTCCGGAAATTACCGTGTGCCAGGATTTAATCGATGCTACGACGGGGTTGTTGACACATGGAATTTGAAGAAACCGCCCTGGTATTTGCGTGCGAAGGCGAAGCATTGGTCGGCATATTGACGCAGCCTGCCGTAACGCAATCGCGCGGGGTACTGTTTATAGTCGGCGGCCCTCAATACCGGGCCGGTAGCCATCGCCAGTTTACCTTGCTGAGTCGGGGGCTGGCGCAATCCGGAATTCCGTCATTACGTTTCGATTATCGCGGAATGGGCGACAGTACTGGGGAGCAGCGTGATTTCGAGCGGATAAATCATGACATTCGCGCTGCAACTGATACTTTTTTCAAGCACATGCCGCAAATGCGCGAACTGGTATTGTGGGGATTATGTGATGCGGCCTCCGCAGCCATGATGTATGCCCCTCAGGACAAACGAGTTGCCGGCTTGGTGTTGCTGAACCCCTGGGTAAGAACCTCCGCCGGTCTGGCCAAGGCGCAACTCAAGCATTATTATTGGAAACGTCTGAGTAATGGTGAATTCTGGCGTAAATTTTTGTCAGGGCGTTTTGATCTGTTAACTTCATTAAAAGGAATTTCCGGCACTTTGGTTCAGATCTTGAAGAAAAATACACAGAGGGAAATACAGAATGCGGCCGTTTCGCTTTCTTTGCCGGAAAGGATGCTCGGGGCGCTGGAAAGGTTCGATGGGCCGGTATTACTTATCCTGAGCGGGCAGGACCTGACCGCCCGCGAATTCGAAGATGCCGTGCAATCATCGTTAGCATGGCAGCGGCGCCTCCGGATACATACGGTAACTCAATACCGTTTGCCCGAAGCCAACCATACTTTTTCACAGCAGATTTGGCGTGATCAGGTCAGGGACTGGACGGCCGACTGGATGCATTCATGGTAAAGCGGGTGCTGATGATCGCTTACCATTATCCGCCCTTGCAGGGCAGTAGCGGTATACAACGTACCCTGAAGTTTTCGCAGTATTTGCCGGAATCGGGCTGGCAGCCGATAATTCTGGGAGCGCACCCGCGTGCTTTTCCGATGAGCGATAACGTACAATCGACTGAAATTCCGGCATCTGTAAGCGTCTATCGTCCCTTCGCCCTGGATGCGGCGAAGCATTGTTCCGTTCGCGGGAAATATCCGTTGTTATTAGCGTTGCCCGACCGGTGGGCGTCGTGGTGGCTGGGGGCCGTACCCGCAGGTTTGCGTATTATCCGCAAATACCGGCCAGACGTTATCTGGTCCACCTATCCGATCGCCACTGCGCATTTAATAGGTCTGACCTTAAACCGGTTGACGGGAATTCCCTGGGTAGCTGATTTTCGCGATCCGATGGCTGATGAAGATGTGCCCATGACAGGTCTACAGCGTCGCGTTCACGAATGGATAGAGCGAAATACCATCAAGTACTGCACTCATGCGGTAGTGACCACGCCGGGTGCCCTGCGGATTTATCGAGAACGCTATCCGGCCTTGCCGCGCCACAAATTCAGCTGTATTTCCAACGGGTTCGATGAAGAAAGTTTTACCGATGCCGAAAAACGGCTGCCTGTGGCCCCTGCGGTGCGAACCGGACCGGTGGTCTTGCTGCATAGCGGCATCGTGTATTCGCTGGAGCGCAATCCGGTACATCTGTTTATGGCGATTGCCGCCTTGTTGCAAGCCCGCAAAATTTCTACACAGACTTGCCGGATCGTGTTGCGAGCGACCCAAAACGATGCTGCGTTAAAGCAAATGATAGCCGAATACGGAGTAGCCGGGATTGTCGAATTGGCCCCTTATATTCCGTACCGGCAAGCCTTGACCGAAATGCTGACTACCGGCGGCTTGCTGATCTTGCAAGCCTCCAACTGCAATCACCAGATACCTGCGAAGCTATACGAATACATGCGCGCAGGCAGGCCGATCCTGGCCTTGACCGATCCGGTCGGAGATACCGCCAAATTATTGCAGGAAGCGGGTATCCATACGATTGCACCGCTGGATGACGTTGAGGCTATACAGGAAAAATTGATGG
>DAIETB010000147.1:0-3830 GCA_027345925.1 Sulfuriferula sp. | reverse complement strand
TACTGTCGGTATCCATGAATAACCCCCGCCTTCGCGAAATTCCGTACAATTACACTTCGTTTTCCGACCGTGAAATCGTCATTCGACTGCTTGGAAATGAAGCATGGTCCGTACTCAACGAGCTTCGCGACGAACGCCGTACCGGTCGCTCTGCGCGCATGTTGTTCGAAGTGCTGGGCGATATCTGGGTGGTATCGCGTAACCCTTATCTGCAAGACGATCTTCTGGCTAACCCCCAACGTCTTGCTGCGCTCGTTGCCGCGCTCAATCATCGCATAAACGAAATCGAAACGCGCCGCCAGGATAATTCGCTGGTAGCGTTAGTCCTAGGTTCCGCCCGACAGGCAATCCTCGATTTCGAAGCAGAATTCAGGCAAACCGCCCGGATGCGCCGTGAAATCGTCAAAAAACTGTCGCCCCATACCCGGCGCGACAATATCCAGTTCGATGGACTGGCGCGCGTATCGCACGTGACCGATGCGACCGACTGGCGGGTCGAATATCCGTTCGTCGTACTCAATCCCGACACCGAAGCCGAAATCGCCTACCTGGTTAAAGGCTGCATAGAGCTGGGACTTACTATCATTCCGCGCGGCGGCGGTACGGGTTACACCGGCGGAGCCATTCCTCTGGACAAATTCTCCGCTGTCATCAACACCGAAAAACTGGATGCGCTGTCCGGCATAGAAATCATGCGCCTGGCGCAAACCGACAGCGATTATGCGACCATTTATTGCGGCGCAGGCGTAGTTACGCAGCGCGTCATGGAAGCAGCGGATCGTGCCGGACTGGTATTCGCGGTCGATCCTACTTCCGCCGACGCCTCCTGCATAGGCGGCAATGTAGCGATGAATGCCGGCGGCAAAAAAGCCGTGCTATGGGGAACGGCGCTGGACAATCTGGTTTCATGGCGGATGGTGACCCCCGATGCGGAATGGATGGAAGTAACTCGCATCGGTCATAATCTCGGCAAAATCCACGATGCCGAAACAGCTCATTTCGAAATTCGCCGCTACGCGATCGACGGCACCACTCCGATCGGTGAAGCAGAGACGCTGTCCATACCGGGCCAGCATTTCCGCAAGGTCGGCCTGGGCAAAGACGTCACCGACAAATTTCTGGCAGGGCTGCCGGGTATCCAGAAAGAAGGTTGCGACGGCATTATCACATCGGCACGCTTTATCTTGCATAAAATGCCGCCTTACATCCGCACCGTATGCCTGGAGTTTTTCGGTCAGGTCCGCGATGCGGTGCCGGCCATCGTCGAAATCAAGGACTATCTCGATGCTCACGCCGACGCAAGACTGGCCGGACTGGAACACCTCGATTCCCGCTACATCAAGGCGGTAGGCTACGCGACCAAAGCCAATCGCCATCATCGGCCCAATATGATATTGCTGGCCGATATAGTCGCCGATAACGAATCGTCCTGCGGCGAAGCGGCCGCTCACATCGTTCGTATCGCCAATGCCCGCGGCGGCGAGGGATTTATAGCAGTTAGCGCCGAGGCGCGCAAAAAATTCTGGCTGGATCGCGCCCGCACCGCCGCCATCGCCGCGCACACCAATGCATTCAAGATCAACGAAGATGTGGTGATCCCCTTGCCGCGTCTGGCGGATTATTCGGACGGGATAGAACGCATCAATATCGAACTGTCGATCCAGAACAAGCTGGCGCTGCTCGATGCCTTATCCGGTTTTTTTCAGGGCGATCTGCCTCTGTATAACGATGACGACACCATAGCCGATCCCGACATGACGGCTATTCGTCAGGAGCGCACGCGGGAACTCCTTCAGACATGCCGTCGTCGCTGGGAGTGGCTGCTCACTCATCTGGACGATTCTCCCGCCTCGGCAGAACTGGGCATGAGCACGACCGAGCTGGTCGCGGCTAATTCTCATGCCAGCGTATTCCATGCGCTGCAGGATCATACTGTACACGTTTCCTGGAAACGCGAAGTTCGCCGCGAAATTCAGCAAATATTCAGCGGTCGCGAATATCAGCCCATTCTCGACAAATGCGACGAAATTCATCTCGAAGTTCGCAAGAGTCGCGTTTTCATCGCCTTGCATATGCACGCCGGAGACGGAAACATACATACCAATATTCCCGTTAATTCCGATAACTACGTCATGCTCCAGACGGCTAACGCTGCAGTAGCCCGAATTATGCGGTTGGCACGCGATCTGGGAGGAGTAATTTCCGGAGAGCACGGGATAGGCTTGACTAAAATGGAATATCTGGAAGAAGCAGCGATCGCCAGTTTTGTCCGCTACAAAACCAAAGTCGACCCCGAAGGCCGTTTCAACAAAGGCAAATTAATGCCCGGCGCCGATTTGCGCAACGCCTATACGCCGAGTTTTTCTTTGCTTGAAACCGAATCGCTGATCATGGAAAAATCCGAAATCGGCGAAATTGCCGATTCGATAAAGGACTGCCTGCGTTGCGGCAAATGCAAGCCGGTCTGCAGCACGCATGTGCCGCGCGCCAATCTGCTCTACTCGCCGCGCAACAAGATACTTGCCACCTCATTGCTTATCGAGGCGTTCCTGTACGAAGAACAAACCCGCCGCGGCATTTCCATCCAGCATTTCGACGAATTCAGCGATGTTGCCGACCATTGCACGGTATGTCATAAATGTTTGAACCCGTGTCCGGTCGATATCGATTTCGGCGACGTATCGATAGCGATGCGTAATTTTTTGCGCAAACAGGACAAAAAGAAATTTAACCCAGGGACGGCTGCGAGCATGTTTTTCCTGAATGCTACCGATCCGACCACGATCAAGCTGACTCGCAAACTGATGATAGAATGGGGCTATAAGGCTCAGCGCCTAGCTTATAAGGGCGCCAGAAAACTTGGTCTGCTCAGGCCACAAGTCAAGCATCCTCCTGCCACGACCGGCATTGCGCCAATCAAGGCCCAGATCATCCATTTTATTAATAAACCGATGCCCGGAGGATTGCCGAAAAAAACCAGCCGCGCCTTGCTGGGACTTGAAGACTCCGCGATCGTACCCATCATCCGGAATCCTTCCAAACTGACCGAAGAGTCCGATGCAGTATTTTATTTCCCGGGCTGCGGTTCGGAACGCCTGTTTTCGCAGGTCGGCCTGGCTACTCAAGCCATGCTGTTCGATCTCGGCACGCAAACGGTACTGCCTCCGGGCTATCTTTGCTGCGGATATCCCCAAACATCCGCCGGACAGGCCGACAAAGGCGAGTCGATTACAACCGAAAATCGGGTGTTATTTCATCGCATCGCCAACACCCTGAATTATCTCGATATTAAAACCGTTATCGTTTCATGCGGCACTTGCATGGACCAGTTGCTCAAATATCAGTTCGAAAAAATATTTCCCGGCTGCCGGCTACTCGATATCCATGAATATCTGATGGAAAAGGGATTGAAACTCGACGGCATTTCCGGCACGCGTTATATGTATCACGACCCGTGCCATACTCCGATGAAAACTTATCAACCGCTGAAAGTCGTCAATCAGTTGATGGGCGAACCGGTAGCGCTATCCAATCGCTGTTGCGGCGAATCGGGTACGCTTGCCATTTCCCGCCCGGACATTTCGACTCAGGTGCGCTTCCGCAAAGAGGAAGAAATCCGCAAGGATGTGGCAAATATCAGGGATAATGCCGGCGATTCGATGCCGGTCAAGATTTTGACTTCTTGTCCCTCCTGCCTGCAGGGTCTGAGTCGCTATGACGACGATGCGGGCACAAGCGCCGACTATATCGTCGTTGAAATGGCGAAAGCGATATTGGGCGAAAACTGGATGGAGGATTACATTACTCTGGCTAATCGGGGCGGTATAGAG
>DAIETB010000084.1:0-7050 GCA_027345925.1 Sulfuriferula sp. | reverse complement strand
AAGGCCAGCGCGGTTACCGTCAGGATGATGGGGCCGACATTCAGCAGCAGTAGTTTCAGACCATGAATTTCCTCGCCTGACCCGAACGCGAGCCCAGCCAGATAGGTCGTTGCGTATAAGCCGATACCGATCAGTAAGGGGCCTAGCGTGAGCAATACCCAATAAATCAGAAAACGTTGCATCAAACCCCGTTTATAGCGGACATGCCAGATACTGTTCAACGCCTGTTCGATCGTCTGCATCAGCAATAATGCGGTAATCGCCAGAGCGCCGATGCCGATAGCCGTAAGCTTGCCCGCATTTTGCGAAAACTGGATCATGTATACGCTGATAACTTTGCTGGCGGTTTCGGGCACCATATTTTGCAGCAGGAAGGTATTTAACGTTTCGGATATGCTTTTGAAGGCGGGAAACGCGGATATGACAGTCAAGCCGATGGTAATCAGCGGCACGATCGCGAGCAGGGAAGTGTAAGTCAGGCTGGCAGCGGTCTGCGATGAATTATCGGCGCTGAAACGCCGGATTACGTAAAGCAGAAAACGATAGAAACGTTTCAAACTGGCTTCCTTTACTGGAAAACGTACGTTTTTTCTCATTAGGTCCGTCCGCTGCCGCATTTTTTCGACGGTATTATTCAGGCTGCAAATTGCGCCTGTATTGCGCTAGTCGCGTTATAATCGCACAATTCTCAGACGGTGTGCCAGCATGCACGATATTCTCGTACTCTATTATAGCCAGCAAGGTTCGACCTTGGCGCTGGCGCAAATCATTGCGCACGGCATCAACTCGGTTTCCGGCGTACAGGCGCGCTTGCGCACGGTGCCAAAAGTGGCGGCCGTTACCGCTGTCGCTGCGCCGCCGGTGCCCGAGTCCGGCGCGCCTTACGTCGAACTGAAAGATCTCGACGAATGCATAGGCCTGGCATTGGGAAGTCCGACCCGCTTCGGCAACATGGCCGCCTCGATGAAATATTTTCTCGACGGTACATCCGGTTTGTGGCTGGAAGGCGCGCTGGCCGGCAAGCCGGCCGCCGTCTTTACCTCGACGGCGAGTATGCATGGCGGCCAGGAAAGCACTTTGTTGTCGATGATGCTCCCTTTGCTGCATCACGGCATGCTGATCGTAGGCCTGCCGTATACCGAGGCGGCGCTTACCGGCACCGTGACGGGCGGAACGCCGTACGGCGCGAGCCATGTGGCGGGCGCAAACGGTTCGGCGCAAATCAGCGAAGACGAGCGCAAGCTGGCATTTGCGCTCGGCAAGCGTCTGGCGTCCAGCGCGCTTAAATTAATCGACGAATGCAAAGGTATTCGATCATGAATCGCACAGTCTGGTTACATTACACCAGCATCGTCAGCCTGATTGCGCTGATATTTTTATCGGTTGCTTGGGAAGGTTGGCTTGCGCCACTCAAACCCGGCGGCTCCATGATGATACTGAAAGTATTACCTTTGCTCGCGCCTTTGTTCGGCATTCTGCACGGCAAGCGTTATACTTATCAATGGTCGTCGCTGATGATACTGGTTTATTTTACCGAAGGCGCGGTGCGCGCCTGGTCGGATCATGGTTTGTCACAGAAGCTTGCCATGCTGGAAGTCGTCTTGACGGTCATTTTTTTCTTTGCGGCAATTTATTACGCGCGTGCGACTGCGCGCAGCCATTAGTAAGCGGAAAACTTCATGCTGGATATACAATTGCTACGCCGCGACCTGGCCGGCGTGACCGAACGGCTTGCCAGTCGCGGTTTTATTCTGGACGCAGACGAATTCGCCCGGCTCGAAACCGAACGTAAAACACTGCAGACGCAAACGCAAACATTACAGGCGCAGCGCAATTCAAGCTCGAAACAAATCGGCGCGGCCAAGTCGCGCGGCGAGGATGTTTCGGCGATCATGGCCGAAATCGCCGGTCTGGGCGATGCGCTGACGGCCGCAGAAACGGCGCTGGAAGCGTTGCAGGCAGAGCTCGACGCATTGCTGATGGGGATACCCAATCTGCCGCACGAATCGGTCGTTGTCGGACAGTCCGAGGACGATAATGTGGAAATAAGCCGTGTCGGTACGCCGCGCGTTTTCGATTTTCCGGTCAGGGATCACGTCGATATCGGCGAAAAGCTGGGACTCGATTTCGAAACCGCCAGCAAAATTGCCGGTGCGCGCTTTTCCCTGCTGCGCGGCGGCCTCGCTCAATTGCATCGCGCACTGGCTCAGTTCATGCTCAATACGCATATCGCCAGTCATGCGTACACCGAAGTGTATGTGCCGTATCTGGTCAATGCCGAATCGATGCGCGGTACCGGCCAGTTGCCGAAATTCGAGGACGACCTGTTTCACGTGCCGCGCGCCGATGCGGAAAAGCTGTATCTAATTCCGACGGCGGAGGTGCCGCTGACCAACATCGTGCGTAACCAGATCGTGCCGCGCGAACAGTTGCCGCTCAAATTCGTCGCGCATACGCCGTGCTTTCGCTCGGAAGCGGGCGCCTACGGCCGCGATACGCGCGGCATGATACGGCAGCACCAGTTCGACAAGGTGGAGCTGGTGCAACTGGTCGAGCCGAAAGACAGCTACGCCACGCTCGAAGCGCTGACCGGCCACGCCGAAGCCATACTGCGGGCGCTGGAACTGCCGTACCGGAAAATGGCGCTATGTACCCGGGATATGGGCTTCTCTGCCGCCAAGACCTACGATCTCGAAGTCTGGCTGCCTGCGCAGAATACGTATCGCGAAATTTCCTCGTGCAGCAATTTCGAAGCCTTTCAGACCCGCCGCATGCTGGCGCGCTTTCGTGGCGAAAACGGCAAACCCGAACTGCTGCACAGCGTCAACGGTTCGGGGCTGGCCGTGGGCCGCACCCTGGTCGCGATACTCGAAAACCATCAGCAGGCCGACGGCTCCGTCGCGATTCCCGAGGTATTGCGCCCATATATGGGCGGATTAAACGCGCTGAGGCCGATCCAGGGTTAGTCCCGATTTTGGACTGGAACGACGTCGCAGGGAAAAATATCGCGTGGGCAACAGAAGCAGTATGCCTGAAATTTAGGCTGGTCGGTTCGGATACCGTTCATGACACAGAAAAGTAATGACGGCTTGAATGCAGGATGCGCTTGCTATTGAGCATGTAGCAATTTATAATTGACAACTTTCGTCCGATACAGGAGCTTTACACTATGGCAAACAGCGCACAAGCAGGCAAGCGCGCCAGACAAAACGACAAACAGCGCGCATGTAATGCAGCTTTGCGTTCCACCTTGCGTACTGCAATCAAAAAAGTTCAAAAAGCCGTACTGGCTGGCGATAAAGCTGTTGCCGCAAGTACCTTCGGTGTTTCCGTCAGTGTAATAGATCGCATTGCCGACAAGAATATCATCCATAAAAACAAAGCCGCACGTCACAAAAGCCGTCTTTCTGCCGCGATCAAGGCTATGGCCTGAAGCAGGTGGTCAGCGGTTTGTAAAAACAAGAGCTGGCTAATCGCCGGCTTTTTTCTGGCAATAATCTTATTCGTATGCAGCGTTTATTCGATTGCGTACGCCCGTCCCCGTTTACGTATTAATGCTTGGAACACCGTAAAGGGGCTTGTTGTTTCGAGGCGTGGGGTTTATTGATCGCCGTCGGGCTTGAGCTGGCTGGGATCGATCACCTGCAGGTCGTTTTCGCGCGCAAAGCCCAGGACGAAAGCATAGCTGGCGGGTTGGGTGTGCTGCAATTCCTTGTCGACGATAACGCACTTCACGCCATTGAGCGTCATGGGACGCACGTAGGGCGAATAATTCATGCGATGATCTTCACCGAATGTCGACAGCGAACCGGAAAGTCGCTCGGCCCAATCGCTGGGCCGGAAAGTCCGGCCGGCGGAGGTCAGCCCCTGAATGATAATTTCGTTATCGCCTGGTTCAAACATGGTGTGTAGTTCACTTAAAACTATTAAACTTAATTTTATCAGACTATCGACCGCTTGCGGTCAGATGTTTTTTTGGTAACATGTTTCTGACCTGTTTTTTTGCATAGACCGCGAGCCGGTACGGTTCTTTTTTTCGCAAGAAAATCTATTTCGTTACGATGCCGGAATGCTTCCGGATATCATCCCTGAACCCTTCTGGCTGAATATAACCGTACGCTCTTTTGCGCGAATTTGTGAAATTTCCGGTCTAACACTGCTAGAATATAGTCAACCATTTGGTTAATACACCATCATATTTGAATCGGAGAGTGAAATGACCCATGAATTGCCTGCCCTGCCTTATGCCAAGGATGCTTTGCAACCGCATATTTCCGCTGAAACGATAGAATACCATTACGGTAAGCACCATCAGACTTATGTGACCAATCTCAATAATCTGATCAAGAATACCGAATTTGAAAATATGTCGCTGGACGACACGATAATGAAATCGAGCGGCGGCATATTCAACAATGCAGCGCAGGTATGGAATCATACTTTTTACTGGAAATGTTTGAGCCCCAACGGCGGTGGCGCTCCATCCGGCGCACTGGCGGCGGCGATCAACGCAAAATGGTCGAATTTTGAAGCGTTCAAGGAAGCCTTCACCAAAGCCGCTATCGGTACTTTCGGTTCCGGTTGGGCGTGGCTGGTAAAAAACAAGGCGGGCGAACTGGAAATCGTATCCACCAGTAACGCGGCCACGCCGATGACCAGCGGCCAGAAGGCGCTGTTGACCTGCGATGTATGGGAACATGCTTATTATGTCGATTATCGTAACGCTCGCCCCAAATATGTTGAGGCGTTCTGGAATCTGGTAAACTGGGACTTTGTTGCTGCCAATTTCGCAGCCTGATTTTCGTAAGTCGGCAGGAAATATCGCTGGTTCACAGCGCGCAGATCGCCGACGTTTCGCTGCATTAAATTGTCGGTGCGTCCTGTTCTGGATCTAGGAACACCTGGCAGCATTTCACGAATCAACGGCATCATCGCGTAATTCAGGATGAAGCAAAGTAGAGGGCGGCGCGAGCCGCCTTCATATTTTCAACCTCATTAATTTGTACTTAACTGACATGTCTTATCTGATGAACACCTATGCACGGCAACCCGTAACCTTTATTCGCGGCGAAGGAGTATGGCTGTGGGACGATGCCGGTAACCGTTATCTGGATGCGCTGGCCGGTGTCGCCGTTAACGGATTGGGTCATGCTCATCCGGTATTGAGCGCCGCGCTCTGCGAACAGGTGCAAAACCTGATTCATACTTCCAATATTTATCAGGTGCAACGCCAGGAATTACTGGCGGAGCGCTTATGCCGGATATCGGGGCTGGACAAGGTGTTTTTCTGTAATTCGGGTTGCGAAGCGAACGAAGCCGCTATCAAGCTGGCGCGTTTGTATGGTCACGGCAAGGGCATCGCTACGCCGACCATCATCGTGATGGAAAAATCGTTTCACGGCCGGACGATGGCTACTCTGACCGCTACCGGAAACCGCAAGGTGCAGGCTGGCTTCGAGCCTTTGCTGACCGGTTTCGTACGCGTGCCCTATAACGATATCGACGCGGTACGGCAAGTGGCCGAGCATAATCAGGAAGTGGTGGCGGTGCTGGTCGAACCCGTAGAAGGCGAGGGCGGAATCCAGATACCCGATGCGGGATACTTGAGCGATTTACGCCGCGTTTGCGATGCGCACGACTGGCTGCTGATGCTCGATGAAGTGCAGACCGGCATAGGCCGTACCGGTGCCTGGTTCGCGTTTCAGCATACCGATATCCTGCCGGACGTCATGACGCTGGCCAAGGGTCTGGGTTCGGGCGTGCCGATAGGCGCTTGCCTCGCTCGCGGCGCGGCGGCCGATGTGTTCAAGCCGGGCAATCACGGTTCGACGTTCGGCGGTAACCCTTTGGCGTGTACCGCAGGACTGACGACATTGCAGATTATCGAAAGCGATGGCCTGATTGGCAATGCGGCACGGACCGGCGCTGCGATCGTCGCGGGCTTCGAGCGCGCCTTGAGCGGTCTGGCCGGGGTGAAGGCGATACGCGGCGCCGGTATGATGATCGCCATCGAACTGGACCGGCCCTGTGCCGAACTGGTGAAAACAGCGCTCGCTGCGCATGTGCTGATCAATGTCACGGCGGAGAGCGTCATTCGCTTGTTGCCTCCGCTCATCATGAACGAAAGCGAAGCAGCGCAATTGGTCGATAGCCTGAGCCCGATTATCCGCGATTTTCTGGCAAGGAAGGAATCATGAATGAAATCAAGCATTTTTTGCAGTTCCAGGATTTGACCCGTACCGAGTTCGAATATATTTTTACGCGCGCCAAAATCATCAAAAGCCGTTTCAAGAATTACCAGACCTATCACCCGCTGCTCGATCGAACCCTGGCGATGATCTTCGAAAAGCAATCGACCCGCACTCGCCTGTCGTTTGAGGCGGGCATGCATCAGCTGGGCGGCTCGGCCATTTACCTGAATACGCGCGATACCCAGCTGGGGCGCGGCGAGCCGGTCGAAGATGCGGCCGAAGTCATTTCGCGGATGGTGGACATCGTCATGATCCGTACGTTCGAACAGGAAGTGATAGAACGCTTTGCCGCGCATTCGCGGGTGCCGGTGATTAATGGCCTGACCAACGAATATCACCCCTGCCAGATCATGGCGGATATTTTTACCTATATCGAACGCTACGGCAGCATCGCCGGCAAAACCGTGGCGTGGGTGGGCGATTCCAACAATATGTGCAATACCTGGCTGCAAGCCGCTGATGTGCTGGATTTTAACGTACACGTATCGACGCCGCCGGGTTATGAAGTCGAGCCGGAACGCGCCGGCTTGTACGACACTACGCATTACGAAAGTTTTACCGATCCGATGGAAGCGTGTCGCGGCGCGCATCTGGTGACGACCGACGTCTGGACGAGCATGGGTTTTGAAGCGGAAAACGAAGAGCGCAAACGCGATTTTCAGGATTGGCAGGTCGATGCCGAGATGATGGCGATCGCTGCACCCGATTCGGTGTTCATGCATTGTCTGCCGGCGCATCGCGGCGAGGAAGTCGCAGCCGACGTCATGGATGGCGCGCAAAGCGTGGTATGGGACGAAGC
>DAIETB010000079.1:0-5177 GCA_027345925.1 Sulfuriferula sp. | reverse complement strand
AAAGTCTATGCCCGTTATGCCGGCTAGCATGTTATGAATGAATTTCTGGTGACCCGGAACATCGACGAAACCGAGCACTTCTCCGTTGGGCAAGGGCGTGTAGGCATAACCCAGATCGATGGTAATGCCGCGTTCCTTTTCTTGCCGGAGACGATCGCCGTCAACGCCGGTCAGCGCTTTAACCAGCGAGGTTTTGCCATGGTCGATGTGACCTGCGGTGCCTATAATCAAAGCGTTAAATGGGTTATCTGCGATAACAGCTGGTCAGGTTGTTCCAGGCAGCGTAAATCGAGCCAGAATGCGCCATCGCTTATACGGCCGATAACGGGAATCGGGAGCTTGCGAAAACCGAGTTCGATTTTTTTCAGGATATGTCCGGCGGATTTGCCGTTTTTCTCCGGAGTCAGCATCAGGGCGAAACTCGGCAGGCGATCTACCGGTAACGAGCCGCTGCCGATCTGGCTGAAACAGGGCCGCACCTCGACCGTTACCGTTCCGGCTAGCGCCAGCCGGACACCCGGAAGCGCGATACGTGCAGTACGTTCGATGTCGGCGGCGGGGCGGGTAAGCAGCCGCAGGGTCGGCAGGCGTTGTGCAAGGCGTTCGGGTTCCCGGTACAGCCGCAATACCGCCTCGAGGGCGGCAAGCGTCATTTTATCCACCCGCAGCATGCGTTTGAGCGGATTCTTTTTGATTTTTGCGATCAGGTCGCGTCGTCCGACGATTATGCCGGCCTGGGGGCCGCCCAGCAGTTTGTCGCCGCTGAACGTGACGAGATCGGCCCCGGCGGTCAGCGCATCGCCCGGTGTCGGTTCACGGGGCAAACCAAACTCGCGCAGATCGATGAGCGTACCGCTGCCTAAATCGACCATGAAAGGCAGTTCTCGTTCGCGGGCAAGCATGCCCAGCGCCTGTTCGTCGGCTGCGGCGGTATAACCGGTAATGGCGTAATTGCTGGCGTGGACTTTTAAAAGAAGCGCGGTTTTACTGTCGATGGCGTCCGAAAAATCGCTGATATGGGTGCGGTTGGTGGTACCGACTTCGCGTAATTTGCATCCCGCCCGCGCCATGATATCGGGAATACGGAACGAGCCGCCGATTTCTACCAGTTCGCCGCGCGAGACGATGACGTTCTTGCGTGCCGCCAGGGAGTTGAGCGCCAGAAACACGGCTGCAGCATTGTTATTGACTACCGTTGCCGCCTCTGCGCCGGTTATCTCGCACAGCAAAGGTTCGATCAGGCCGTCGCGATCGCCCCGTGTGCCGAGATCCAGATCGTATTCGAGATTGCAGGGCTCGGTTGCCGCCATCAGTACTGCAGCGACTGCCGTTTCCGGCAGTCTGGCGCGGCCGAGATTAGTATGCAAGACGGTTCCGGTCAGATTGAGAACCGGACGCAGTCGAGGCTGGCGCAAACTCGCCAGCCTTTGTTCCAGCGTGTACGACAATTTAGTTTCGGTAAAGGCATCAGCCGGTAAACTGCACTGGGCGATCAGCCGTTCGCGCGATTCCGTGAGCAGTCGGCGTATTTGCGCTGTTGTCGAAGTTCGGCCGTAGATGTCGATCAAAGCTTTTATCGACGGCCAGTTCAGCACCCGGTCGACCGACGGGATTGCGGGTAACGGGGCGATGCGCGCTGCGGCGCTTTGTCCCGATGCCGGATTCATGCTCCGGCGATCCCGGGAAACAGCAGTAAATTCGAGCCGCTACGCTGATATCCGGCTTCGTCGACCAGTATATCCAGCGTCAGGCTCGCCAAATCGTCGCTCATCGGATCCAGCGACGGATTGTGCTCAAGATACAGTATCTTCAGATAACTGTGGCAGCGATCGCAGGTTTCCGCTTTGATCGCGCCTTCGTCGCCGTCTATGCCCAAATACGCTATGCCTTCCGTCGACAGGCAATGGCTGCATTTGATTCTGACCATATTCCATTCGCCGGCGCATAAAGAGCAATGCAGATAACGCAATCCCTGTTCCGCTCCGCCGATACGAACGAGGCTGACGCTGGGGGCAGCGCCGCAGGCCGGACATAAATTTTGCACCTCGGAACGAGTTACGGCGTTGGTATCGAGCGCTGCCGCCATGCGTGCCCAGTAAACCTGCAGCGCTGCCCCGACCAGCGGCGCTGCCGCCAGATCCAGATCCGCGTACTCGCCGGCAAGGATGCGGTCGGCAAGTTTTTCCAAATCACGGTCAGGCATCGCTTTTATGCGTGCAATCGACGAGAGGGTGGCAGAATTGGCATTTTCAGCGATATGCGTCATCAGCCGGTGCAAACCCGCACGCCATTCGGGCGACCGCGAATGCGATTGATGATTCAGCGGCGGCATGTCGTGCGCTTTGCATAAATCAAGCTGTTCGGGCGCTGGCAGGGCTACCGGGTCCTGTTCACACAGGACTCGATGCTGCGCCTGGGACAGATCCGCCATGAAGAGCAGAAAATCGGCCAGACGATGATCGGCGGCAAGACTTTTAAACCGTTGCGCGCGATCGCTGAACAGACTGCCTGTGTCCGGTTTGCGCCAGTAGGGAGCGTTGCCGGCCGAGGCTTCGACATATCCCGGTTCGATGATAGTAGCTGCCATATAATTTCCTATTTGCCGATTTTACGATACCAGTCCAGATGATGCTGGCGAGCCCAGGCACGGGTTACCGTGCCGCGCGTCATTGCCGGGATCGAGCCTTTCACCCAGATTGCAGCGTAGATGTGCACGATAATACCGGCAATGATAACAAATGCCGAAAACGAATGGATCAATACCGCGATGCGGATGGCCGGAATCGAAAAATAAGGGGCGAAATAGGGCCGCCAGATCATGACCCCGGTAACGAGCAGTGTGGTGAGCGTAAGTATCATAACCCAATACAGATATTTTTGACCGGCATTGAAGAAACCGACCGGAGGCAGATTTTCTTCGCGGTTTTGCAGCACATCGCCGATCTGCTTCATCCATTGCTGATCATTCCGGTTTATGTAATTGCGCCGCCAGAACCGGAGCGCCAGCGAGAGGAACCCGATATACATCACCACACCGATAAACGGATGCAGAATGCGGTCGGACTGGCCGCCGCCCAATAGGTACGACAGGAAGAAAAAAGAGGGATAAAACAGCGCGAGGCCGCTTATCGCCATCAGGATAAAGGTAATCGCCACAAACCAGTGGTTAGCCCGGATCGATGCTTTATAACGCAGTATTGGTTCGGATGGATTTGCCATGAACATTCTCCGTAAGGCTGTAAAAAGGCCGGTTGTAGTATCTGCAACGAATCGGTCCCGTTAATCTTCCTTTTCCACCTCTTCTTTGCTGTGTTCGGTCACTTCGTTCGGTCCTACCGTCACATAGTGAAAGAAACCGGTCAGCGCTACCAGGCCGAGGCCGATCGACATCAGCGGTTTGGTGATACCTTTCCACCAGGATACCAGCGGACTAATGCGAGGATGATTGGGGAGGCCGTGGTACAGTTCCGGCTGATCCGCATGTTGCAGCACGTACATTACGTGAGTACCGCCCACGCCGGGGGGATCGTATAAACCCGCATTCTGGTAACCGCGACTGTTGAGATCGGCGATACGGCCTTCGGCATGCTTGATCATATCGACCTTGCTGCCGAAAACCAGAGCGCCGGTCGGACACGATTTTATGCAGGCCGGTTCCATGCCTACTGCAACCCGGTCGGAACAGAGGGTGCATTTATAGGCGCGGTTATCCTTTTTGGAGATGCGCGGTACATTGAACGGACAGCCTGCTATGCAGTAGCCGCAACCGATGCAATGTTCCTCGTGAAAATCGACGATGCCGTTGGAATATTGAATAATTGCGCCGGGAGAAGGGCACGCCTTGAGACAACCGGGGTCGGCGCAGTGCATGCAACCGTCTTTGCGGATCAGCCATTCCAGTTTCCCCGGTTCGAGTTCGACTTCCGAAAAACGCATGACAGTCCATGACTCGGGCGATAAATCGGGCGGATTATCGTAAACGCCGTCGCAGGTTCCGATTTTGTCGCGTACGTCGTTCCATTCCATGCATGCCGATTGGCACGCTTTGCAGCCGATACACTTCGAAATGTCGATCAGTTTGGCGACTTCTTCCGTATGCCGGATTTGCGGAGCAGGGTTAGTGGTCGCGGAACGGGCGATGATATCCAGCGATTGTAATGACATGGTTTTCCTCCTCAGGCTTTCTCGATATCGACCAGGAACGACTTAAACTCCGGCGTCTGTGTGTTGGCATCGCCGACATAAGGCGTCAGGGTATTGGCCAGAAAACCGTTTTTGGCGACACCCTTGAAACCCCAATGAATAGGAACGCCGATGGTATGGACGGTCTTACCGTTTACAGTTAGCGGTTTCAGCCGTTTCGTTACGACGGCGACCGCCTTGATATAGCCCCGATTCGAACTGACTTTTACCATGCTGCCGTTAGCGATGCCTTTTTCTATTGCCAGCGCTTCGCCCATTTCTATAAACTGCTGGGGTTGCAGGATGGAGTTGATCACTGCATGTTTGGTCCAGAAATGGAAATGCTCGGTCAGGCGGTAAGTCGTGGCGGCATACGGAAATTCCTTCGCGGTGCCGAATTGTTCCAGATCGCCTTTGAAGACACGCGCCGCGGGATTGCTTATTACTTTCGGATGCAGCGGATTGGTGCCTATGGGCGTTTCGAACGGCTCGTAATGCTCGGGAAATGGTCCTTCGTTCATCATGTCCAGCGCAAATAGTCTGCCCACGCCTTCCTGTTGCATGATAAATGGATCCATGCCTGCACTCGGGGGAGAATCCACCTTGAAATCCGGCACATCGAACCCTGCCCATTTTTTCCCGTTCCACTGGATAATCGCGCGTTTCGGATCCCAGGGTTGGCCTGCCGTGTTGCAGGAGGCGCGGTTGTACAGAATGCGCCGGTTAAGCGGCCACGCATAAGCCCAGTTGAGTGTTTCTCCGAGTCCGCTGGGATCTGCGTTATCGCGGCGCGCCATCATATTGCCTTTTTCTGTCCAGGCGCCGGCAAAGATCCAGCAACCTGAAGCAGTTGAGCCGTCATCCTGCAATTGGGCAAAACTATCCAGTTGCTGGCCGGCCTTGACCAGGATTTTGGTCGGATCCTTGGGGTCTTTGAGATCCGCAAGCGCTTTGCCGTTGTATTCCTGAGCCAGTTCACGCGGGTCCGGTATGTC
>DAIETB010000042.1:0-2604 GCA_027345925.1 Sulfuriferula sp. | reverse complement strand
CTGACTTATACGGAAGATTATCCCGACATCGTCGCGACCAAAAGAGTTATTGCCAGCCTTGAAGCCATCAAGAAAAAGGACGCGATGCAACATAAACCTTCTGCGGGCTTGTCGCAAAACACGTACTACCAGAATCTCAATCTGGCCGAAGCCGATGCCGATGCCGATGTCGCCTCCCTGCAAGGGAGACTGGGAGATTACCAGAGTCGTTATGCCCAGCTCAAGGCAGCGGCAAACAAGATTCCAGAAGTGGAAGAACAATACACCGCGCTTACGCGTAACTACGACACTTACAAAAAGAATTACGACGTACTGCTTGCACGGCTGGAATCGGCCAAACTTTCCGGCGAGCTGGATGCCAAAACCGACATTGTGGATTTCAAGATCATAGATCCGCCTCGCGTACCGCTGTACCCGGCCTTCCCCAACCGGCCGTTGCTCATGTCACTGGCTTTGCTGGCAAGCTTGCTTGTGGGTATCGGAGCCGCATTCCTGTACAACCAGATCAAGCCGACTATCCGCAACAAACAAGATATTGCGCTGCTCACCGATCTGCCTGTGCTCGGCAATGTCAGCCTGATCAAATCCCAGTCCCAGCGATTAAAAAACCGTAAAGGACTTTTCGCCTTTTCCTCGGCGTGGCTTGCGCTGATGGGGACTTTCGGCATACTGATGGTATGGCAGTTTATCGTGACCAAAGCAGTATAATAATAAAGCCGGGAGATAATAATGAGCATCATAGAAAAAGCCTTCGACAAACTCAGCACGCCTTTGCCCGCCAGCAAGCCGTCCGGCCGCTCTGCAGCCGAAAACAATGACCGCACTGCGACACAATCCGTGCCGCAAAACGATACGACCTCCTCCTTTTCGGCAGCTGACGCAAGCTCTGTACAGGCGTCAGCCACTTCCGCAACCGCGACGGCACCATTTGCCGAATTTCATACTGAACCTGCCGCCATTACCGCTGCCGCTTCATCCTGGGCGCACACGGAGCAGCAGGCTTCCAACGATATTCGTGACGAACCGACCCTGACTGATGTTCAGCCCGAAAACGGCATCCCCATCCATATCAATCTGGACCGGTTGCGCAGCCTGAACATCATCACTCCGCACGGCAAATATTCCTCAACCGCAGACGAATTCAGAATGATCAAGCGCCCCTTGTTAAACAAGGCGCTGGATCAGAACATTACGCATGGCAATCTCATCATGATTACCAGTTCACTCCCTGGCGAAGGAAAAACTTTCTGCGCCATCAATCTGGCAATGAGCATCTCCATGGAAATGGACAAGACCGTATTGCTGGTAGATGCCGATGTCGCAAAACCCAGTCTGATGAAAAATCTTGGACTGGATAACGATAAAAAAGGCCTGCTCGACCTGCTGCAGGACAATACGCTCGGCGTATCCGATGTGTTAATGAAAACCAACGTTGCCAACCTGACAGTTATTTCTGCCGGACAATACGTACCGCATGCGACCGAACTGCTCGCCAGCGATGCCATGGCGAAATTGCTGGAAGAACTGGCTCAACGTTACCATGACCGTATCATTCTGTTCGATTCCCCTCCCTTGCTCGTTACTACCGAGTCCAGCGTTCTGGCCAAGCATATGGGTCAAATCGTGGTCGTAGTGGAAGCGGAGCGTACTCCGCAGTCCGCTCTGCAAAATGCGCTGGCGCTAATCGAATTCTGCAATTTGACCGGGGTAGTGCTGAACAAAAGCCAACGCATGCCAATTCTTGACTACGGCTACGGGTACGGGTACAGGTATGGCCAGGAATAGGCATAGCGTTTCAATCGCATCGTGCAGCCTATACGCCAGCCTGCTTTTCATTACTCCGGTTTATGCCGCCGACTGGGTCATTACGCCTAATGTCAATGTCAATGAAACGTATTCGGACAATATGTTCCTGGCGCCGAGCAACCAGACCGTATCCGGCATAATTTCCACGATCACGCCAGGCATATCGATCACAGGCAGGAGCGACCGGCTCAAGCTGAATCTGAACTATGCGCTGGAAGACATGACGTATGTCGAAAACGGATTGCAAAACCAGTTATATAACCAGTTAAACAGCAATGCCAACCTGGAATTGATAAAGCATACCTTTTTTGTCGATGCGAGCGCGTCCATACTGCAACAGCCGCTGACGCCGTTCGGGCCGGTCAGCGCCAACAGCGCCAACCTTTCCGGCAACGTCGTAAATGTCGACACGACAAGCATCAGTCCCTACCTTACGCATCAGTTCAATACGTTTGCCACCGGCATAGCCCGTTACACCCATACCAACGCCACCTACAGCTACGGCGGTGCAACTCCTGCTCCCGGAACAACGAACTACGCTTATGTCTATGGGCCGCCGGGAGTATTTTCGACCAATACCGACGCGGAAGATTATCAGCTCAACAGCGGCTCGGCCTTCGACCGCCTGAGCTGGGGACTCGATTACAACAATGCGATGAATACCTACTCCGGCTTCCCTACCACTACGATTTCGCTGCTCACCACCAGCTGGAATTATCTGCTGACGCCGGAATTCCAGCTGACTTCGCAAATCGGCTATGAAAACGACAATTACGTTTATTTCGGCCCCCGACCGCA
>DAIETB010000016.1:0-17418 GCA_027345925.1 Sulfuriferula sp. | reverse complement strand
CGATACCGGCGCGCGCCGCCAGAATCAGTGATTTTTCCACCTCGGCCATCGGCACGCCGTCATACAGGTCGCGCATGGCCGCCTGCAGGATAGCCTCGGCGTCGACATCGGCGCTCAATCCTTGACAAGCCGTGGCGATCAGGGCGCGCAACGCGGTCAGATCCAGCGGCTTGCGCTGACCGTTTTCGAGCACGGAAATCGTCTGTCCGGATTTGGCGTCGGTCTTGTGCGCCGCCCGTTCCTGATTACGCTTTTCGCGATACAGAACGTAGGCCCGCGCGACTTCATGCTCGCCCGAACGCATTAGCGCGAGCTCGACCTGATCCTGAATATCCTCGATATGGCAGGTGCCGCCATGCGGCTGACGGCGCATCAGTGCCTGCACGACGCCTTGCGTCAATTGCTCGACCAGTTCGCGGATGCGCGCCGAAGCGGCCGCCTGACCGCCATGCACGGCAATAAACGCCTTGGTCATGGCGATCGCAATTTTCGACGGTTCGAATCCGACTACCGAACCGTTACGGCGGATGATCTTGTAGTCGTCGAACAGCGTCTGATTGTTTAATTCCGGCGAGGTGTCACAATGCGGCAATACGGTGGATTCGGCAATGGCGGCAGTAACGGTTTGCATAGTTTGGTAGTCTCCTGTTATTTCGGAGGAAAGAACTTGCGTTGATCACAAGTTACACACAGGTTATACGCGTGTTATACACAACATATAGTATTTTTTCCTCACGATTCACCAATTGTAGTAAAATGAGACCGCAATCGCAAGGCATAAAAAAACTTTTTTGCAGCGTATTTTCGAATCGCTTAGAAATCAGCCTATTGCGGAACAAACAATAATTTATCTGTATCGAATGCCCTGAGGAAACCCGAATGCCGACCAGAAATACCGCTATTTTGCTGATCAGTTGTCCCGACCGGAAAGGCCTGGTGGCCGCCATCGCCAACTTCCTGCACCGGCATAATGCCAATATCCTGCACGCCGATCAGCATCAGGACGCGGAAGTGGGCGTTTTTTTGATGCGGGTGGAATGGGACCTGCAGGAGTTCGATCTGAGTCTGGCGGATTTCGAAGCAGCGTTCTCGCCGCTCGCGCAGGAATTCGACATGACCTGGCGGCTGGCTCATTCGGGGCATCGCCCGCGGATGGCGATTTTCGTGTCGCGTTACGACCATTGCCTGGCGGACCTGCTCTACCGCTATCGGGCCGGCGAACTCAACTGCGACATTCCCATCATCGTCAGCAACCATCCCGACACCCGCGACCTGGCCGAAACCTACCGCATCCCGTTCCAGCACATCGCCATCCACAAGGACGGCAAAGAAGAAGCGGAAACCACCCAACTAGCCATTTTACGTCGCCAGCACATCGATTTCATCGTACTCGCGCGCTACATGCAAGTACTGTCGCCGGATTTTATCCGCCATTACCCCAGCCGGATCATCAATATCCATCATTCGTTTTTGCCGGCATTTCACGGCGCCAAACCATATCACCGGGCATTCGAACGCGGCGTGAAGCTGATCGGCGCAACCAGCCATTACGTCACCGAAGTGCTGGACGACGGCCCGATCATCGAACAGGACGTCACCCGCGTCTCGCACCGCGACGACCTGGACGATCTCATCCGCCGCGGCGCCGACCTGGAAAAAATCGTCCTGTCGCGCGCGGTGCGGCTGCATATCGAACATCGAGTATTGCTATACGCCAATAAAACAGTGGTATTCGATTAAAAGAGACCTTTGCACGATTACGGCGCTTGCTCATATTTATTGAAAAATGGCTCAAAACCTCCTGTACCACTTGGACACACCGGTTTCTCGCCCTTTTTCACCTCATCCGAGCGGCACTCGCCACATCGCGCAAAGGTCTCTAAAAAACAAGCAGAATCAATGCCCGTGCACCACTTCCCCAGCTTTGAGCTTGAACGTCGTGCCGCAATAAGGGCACAAAACCGTGCCGGTCTCGGCCACATCGAGAAATACGCGCGGATGCGAATTCCACGCGATCATCTCGGGGGTCGGGCAATGCAGCGGCAGGTCGGCGGCGGTCACTTCTATGCAACGCTGTTTATTGTCTTGCTGAACCATCATTCCCCCTTAAATGTAACTTAACCAGTCGGCATGCTTAGGATCGCGGCCGTGCACGCAGTCGAAATACATTTTTTGCAACTGCGTGGTAACGGGACCGCGCTTGCCCTCGCCGATGCAACGGTTATCCAGTTCGCGGATCGGCGTGACTTCGGCGGCGGTGCCGGTAAAGAACGCTTCGTCGGCACTGTATACTTCGTCGCGGGTAATGCGTTTTTCGACAACTTCCAGCCCGATCTCGCCGGCGAGCTGCACGATGCTGTCGCGGGTGATGCCTTCAAGCGCGCTGGTCAAATCAGGGGTGTACAATTTACCGTTGCGCACGATGAATATGTTTTCGCCGGAGCCTTCGGCAACGAAGCCGTCGACGTCGAGCAGCAACGCCTCTTCGTAACCGTCCTGCGCCGCTTCCTGATGAGCGAGGATCGAGTTCATGTAATTGCCGTTGGCTTTGGCCTTGCACATGGTCACATTGACGTGGTGCCGGGCAAATGACGAAGTTTTCACCCGGATGCCGCGCTCCAACGCCTCGGCGCCCATGTAGGCGCCCCAAGTCCAGGCGGCGACGATGACGTGACTGGACAGCGTCTTCGCCGAAATGCCCATCGCTTCGGCACCGTAAAACACCATCGGCCGAAGATACGCCGATTCCAGATGATTGTCCCGCACGGCCGCCAGTTGCGCGGCGGTGACGGTAGCCTTGTCGAAAGGCATTTTCATGCCCAGTATGTGAGCGGAGCGAAACAGACGGTCGGTATGGTCCTTGAGACGGAAAATGGCAGTCCCCTGCTCGGCTTTATACGCGCGCACGCCTTCAAATACGCCCATGCCGTAATGCAGGGTGTGAGTCAGAACGTGCGTGGTGGCGTCGCGCCAGGGCACCATTTTTCCGTCATACCAGATCAAGCCGTCGCGGTCGGACATAGACATTACTTTTACTCCAAAAACTGTAAATTGAACGAATTCGAAATTGTAACCGAAATTTGCGCTTGCAGCCTTCCGAGTTGCATACAAATAGCGCAGTCCGATTCAGGTTGTTCCGGCTTCGAATAAATGCGCCCATACCAATAACACCGCAGCGATATGGTTTGCCACTTCTTCCGGCGGCAGACGGGGTTTATGCACGCCCTGCAAGCGTAAAGCGTGCTGTAGGCGCCGAAATTGCCGATAGGCTGCGGCTACCGCATCGGCGTCTTCGATAGCGATCAGGCCGAGTTCGGCGGCTCTGTGCAACAAACTCAGATTACCGGCATTTCCAGCCAGAATCGGGCTGTCCGCACTATGAGCCAATACCAGGTACTGCACCAGGAATTCGATATCGACCATCCCCCCCGCCCCGTACTTCAGATCGAACAGCACACCCGGATTGGGATGTCCGTCCTGAATCTTGCGCCGCATGGCAAGCACGTCGCTGCGCAGCTTGTTCAGATCGCGCCGTTGCGTAAGAATGTCGATGCGAATCTGTTCGAACATCGTACCGACCATGACATCGCCCGCTACGAAACGCGCCCGGCTCAATGCCTGATGCTCCCAGGTCCAGGCATGACGCGCCTGATAATTGCGGAACGCGTCGACACTACTGACCAGTAAACCCGACGCCCCGTCAGGTCGCAGGCGCAGGTCGATCTCATACAGTACGCCTGCCGCCGTGACGCTGGACAGCCAGGTATTGATGCGCTGTGCCAGCCGAGCATAATGTTCGGCTGCATCGGGCGCATCGTCGTGGTACAGAAACACCAGATCCAGATCCGAAGCATAACCCAGTTCACGCCCTCCCAGCTTGCCGTAACCGATGATGGCGAAAGCCGGAATATCGCGATGGCGATGATGCACATCCGCCCACGCCAGCGACAGCACCGTCGTCAAAATCAGCGCAGCCAGATCCGACAAATGATCGGACAGCTGTTCCAGCGACAAAATTCCGGTCAAGTCCTGCGCCAGCAAATGAAACGTTTCCCGCTGGCGAAAATGCCGTAAAACATCCATCTGCTGCTCGGTTTCGCCCGAGAGAGCGAGCAATTGCGCATCCAATTCTGTTTTTAGCGCCGTCCAGTCGGGAATGACATAAAGTACGCGAGGATCCAGCAGTTCGTCCAGCAGCATGGGATTGCGCGTGAGATATTGCGCCGCCCAAGGACTTGCGGCGCAAATTCGGGCGACCTGACGCAGTGTCGCCGGGTATTCCATCAATAATGCCAGATACGCCGTACGCCCGGCTATCGTTTCGAGCAGATCGAACATGCGCGCCAGGGTCGCCTCGGCCGGCGCGAAATTGGCCGCCACCGCAATCAGTTCCGGCGCCAGTTTATCGAAACGGGTGCGATGGCTGGCGGGCAAATTCAGATAACGCTGGCTGCAACGCAGCCGGCTCAAACGATGATAGACTTCGAGCGGATTTTCGTATCCCAGAGCGGATAATTCCGCTACGGCTTCGTCGTCGTCGAGCAAACCCAGCCATAACGCGCTCAATTCATGCAATTCCGTTTCCGCCTGGGGCGTGGCGAAAATCCGCTCGAAAGCGGCGGAAACGCGCCCGCGATGCACATTCAATTCCGCCAGAAAAGCTTCGTACCCGGCAAAGCCCATACTATCGGCGATACGCTGCCTGTCATCGGCTTGCGACGGTAATTGTTGCGTCTGCGCGTCGTCCAGATATTGCAAGCGATGTTCCAGATTGCGTAAAAACACATACGCCCGACGCAAGTCGTCTACGGTAGCTTCAGACAGCAGGTTACGGACGGCCAGTACCGGCAGCACCGCCAGCGTCGAACGCGTTTGCAGCGCCGGCACCTGCCCGCCCCGGATCAACTGAAATACTTGCGCAATAAATTCGATCTCCCGGATGCCCCCGGGACCCAGTTTGATATTGTCCACCCTGTCGTGTCGCACGACTTCGCGGCGGATCTGCGCGTGCAGATCGCGCATTGCCGACAAGGCATTGAAATCCAGATACTTGCGAAACACGAAAGGCCGCACGATGGCGTTGAGCTCATTCAAATGACTACCGGTCAAGGGCCGCCCTTTAATCCAGGCGTAACGCTCCCACTCCCGTCCGTGCACCACCAGATAATCCTCGAACGCCGCATAACTCATTGCCAGCGGCCCCGCCTCACCCCACGGACGCAGTCGGGTATCGACGCGGAACACAAAACCGTCCATAGTAATTTCAGATAACGCCAGACCGATCCGTTTGGCTAGCAAAGTAAAAAACTGATGATGCGACAAGGGCCTACCGCCTGTCGTTTCGCCTTCGGCCGCATACAGATAAACCAGATCTATATCCGACGACACATTGAGTTCGCCGCCGCCGAGCTTGCCCATGCCGATAACCGCCAGCTCCAGCTCCGTTCCGTCTTCACTCATCGGCGTGCCGTGCACGGCCGACAACCATTTCGCATGATGGCGCAAAGCGCAAGCTACCGTCACATGAGCCAGTTCCGTGCAAAGACGCATCACTTCGTCCAGATTTCCCAGGCCGGCCAGATCCCGGACGATAATATGACCGACTATCTCCTGCCGCAACTTGCGCATCGCATGTTGCAGGCCCTCATTATCCCCTATCGTCGCAGCGTCGAGTCGCGCTTGCATGGACGCAATATTCCAAGGCATGTCCAAATGCGTTAGTATACGACCAGCGAAGCTGGGGTCGGCTGCGCATAAACGCTGAAAATAGCGCGAATGCCCACTCGCAAGATTGATCAGCTTGTTGTCATTCATACGTTTCCTTCCGGAAGGTTGCACAATCGGTTCGTTCCAGTCACGCAATTTGGATTAAAATTGCACCCTACACCAACACCAAAGAATATTGCGGAGATTTTTTAATGTCGTATATCGAATCTGCCTTACATGAACGCAGATCTTTCCCCCCTTCCGGCGAATTTCAGGCCCATGCCAATGTCTCGGGTTTAGACGCTTATCGCGCATTATGCGCACAAGCCGAGTCGGATTATGAAACGTTCTGGGCCGATCTGGCGCGTCGGCATATCAGCTGGCATACCCCGTTCACGCATATACTCGATGAAACCGATGCGCCTTTTTATCGCTGGTTCGACGACGGCCGATTAAATGTATCGTATAACTGTATAGATCGCCACCTGCCAACCCGCGGCGACCAGACCGCATTGATTTTCGAAGGCGACGACGGCACCAGTTATCAACTTAGCTATCAGCAATTGCACGATCAGGTCTGCGAACTGTCCAACGGTCTTAAAGCATTAGGCGTAAACAAAGGCGACCGCGTTGTCGTTTATATGCCGATGAGCGCCCAGGCGGTCATTGCCATGCAAGCCTGCGCACGAATTGGCGCGATCCATTCAGTGGTATTCGGCGGTTTTTCCGCAAAATCGCTGGCCGAACGCATCGTCGATACTCAGGCTAAACTGGTTATTACTTCCGACGGCGGATTTCGCGGCGGCAAAACCATTCCGCTTAAAGCCGTACTGGACGAAGCGCTGAAACAGCCGGATACCGATACCGTAGGCAAAGTCATCGTCTATCAGCGTACGCAAAATGAGATCGCATGGCATGCAGACCGCGATATCTGGTGGCACGACTGCACAGCAAACATGAGCCCCGTCTGCGAACCGGTATGGATGAACGCGGAAGACCCCCTGTTCATACTTTATACTTCAGGCTCAACCGGCAAACCCAAGGGCGTGCAGCACAGTTCCGCCGGCTATCTGCTCGGCGCCATCCTGTCTATGCTATGGGTTTTCGACGCCCGGCCCGATACCGATGTTTACTGGTGTACTGCGGACGTAGGCTGGATCACCGGACATAGCTACGTCGCCTACGGACCGCTGGCGCTGGGCATGACGCAAGTCATTTTCGAGGGCGTTCCGACTTATCCCGACGCCGGCCGATTCTGGCGCATGATACAACAATATCGCGTCACAACATTTTATACGGCACCGACTGCTATCCGTTCGCTGATCAAGCTGGGCGGCAATTTGCCAGAGCAATACGATCTGTCGAGCTTAAGATTGCTGGGTACGGTAGGCGAACCTATCAACCCGCAAGCCTGGATGTGGTTTTACCAAACCGTAGGCCAGTCGCGTTGCCCTATCGTAGACACCTGGTGGCAAACCGAAACCGGCTCGCACATGATCGCACCGTTGCCGGGCGCCATTACGGCCAAACCGGGATCATGCACCTTGCCTCTGCCCGGGATCATGGCCGATATCGTCGACGAGCAAGGCGGCGAACTGAGCGGCGACCAAGGCGGCTATCTGGTTATCAAACGGCCTTTTCCTTCTCTGCTGCGAACCTTATGGAACGATCCAGATCGTTTCAAACGGGCCTACTTTCCTCCGGAACTGGGCGGCAAAACTTATCTCACCGGCGACTCCGCCCATCGCGACGAAGACGGCTATTTCTGGATTATGGGCCGTATCGACGACGTGCTCAATGTTTCCGGACACCGGCTCGGCACCATGGAAATCGAATCGGCGCTGGCAGCGCACCCGCTGGTGGCAGAAGCGGCAGTGGTCGGCAAACCTCATGACATCAAAGGCGAAGCGATCGTCGCCTTTGTCGTACTCAAGACCTCATTTCCAGAAGGCGACACCGCAAATGAAGTCGCTACCACCTTACGTAACTGGATCGCACAACAGATCGGCGCTATCGCCAAACCCGACGAAATCCGTTTCGGCGACAATCTGCCCAAAACCCGCTCCGGGAAAATCATGCGCCGTTTGTTGCGTTCGCTCGCTTGCGGCGGCGAGATAGATCAGGATATTTCCACGCTGGAGAATCCGGCGATTCTGCAGCAGCTCAAATCGACGGCCTGACCCATGGCAATACGCGCCCGTGTTCTGATACGGCGAATTTTTCTCTATCTTCCGCTCTTTCTTGCTTTCGCAGCGACAGGCTTTGTGCTGGCGCTGCGATTGTGGATATTGCCGAATCTCGATCACTGGCGAGGAGAAATTGCCGGTTCCGTCAGTCATTCCATCAAACAGAAAGTGATATTGGGACGGCTGTCGGCGAATTGGGAACATTGGCATCCCCAACTATATATCCAGTCGGTACGCTTATTGGACCAGACCAATCGTACTACCCTGTTTTTCTCGGACGTACGTACCGAATTATCGTGGACCAGCCTGCTTTACGGCGAAGTCCGTCTCGCCAGGCTATCGGTAAGCAATCTGGTCTTGAGCATGCAACGCGACAAGAACGGCGCGATTTATCTGGCAGGCATCGTCATCAACGGGCCTCAACATAAAAATCTGCTCGGCGACTGGCTGTTAAACCAGCACGAAATACGGATTAACAACGCTACCATCGCCTGGAATGACTACCTGCTCGGTGCGCCCGAATTGATTGTCGACCGGATTAACGTGGATCTGATCAATCACGGCAAAGTGCATAAATTCCGTCTGAACGCATCACCGCCGCCCTCCGTTTCCGGGTCTGTGGACATCGCCGGCAAATTAACCGGAAAATATCTTGAAGATCGCGCTTCATGGCACGGCTGGATCACAGCGAAAATCCCCTATACCAATCTGGCGCAATGGCAACCCTGGATAACACTGCCATACGGAATTTCCAGCGGTTACGGCAATTTTGCGCTGCAAGCCCAGATCGCCGGAAAACAGCTCATAGCGGCTACGGCAACGACCTCTCTTCGCAATCTATCCATCCAGTTCAAACCCGATCTTCCTGCGCTCCGTCTGCTCGATCTCTCAGGCCAAGCCGAATGGAAACGACGGGGTGCAGCGCAAGCACTCACGTTACGCCAATTGAATATGCATACCGCCGACCGGGCTGCCATAGTCGGCCTGGACGCTGCTTTGCAACTATTGCCGGCGACAGCGAAAACCCCTGCAGTCGGCGATATCGCGATCAATACGATTTCCTTGCAGAATTTGAGCCGTCTGGCGAGCTGCTTTCCTCTCGCCGCCGCCCAGCAAACCCTGATAACCCAACGCCAGCCCAAGGGAACGCTCAGCGATATCCGCGCACAATGGCAGGGCGATCCGGCTCATCCGCAGTATTATCATATCCAGAGCGAATTTAGCGGAGCCGGTCTGGAACCTACACCGACCGAGCCCGGTTTTTCAGGTCTCAGCGGCCATGTCGATGCCGATACCAGTACCGGCAAGCTCATGCTGGACAGTCACAACGCCACCCTCGATTTGACGAATATCCTGTTCGTACCGCATGTCGTTCTGGATAGCGTCAAAGCAAATGTGGACTGGACCAAAACCGCCGCCGGTTATTCATTCCGTCTGACGGACGCCAGTTTTTCCAATCCGGACGCAGCGGGAAGCGCGGCAGGCACTTATCAGTGGGCCGCCGGACGGCGCGGGATTATCGGGTTAAGCGGCACGCTTGCTCGCGGCGACGCAAGAGCGGTTTACCGCTATTTACCCCTGGCCCTCAAACCTCCCGCCTATAACTGGCTTAAAGCCGCTTTACTTGGCGGAAAAGTCGACCATGCGACTTTTCGCTTGCAAGGCGATCTCGATAAATTTCCTTTTCTCAACGACCAGAACGGATTACTGGACGTAGACGTGCAATTTTCCGGCGGTATATTGCAGCCCGGCCCGGAATATCCCGCTATCGATCATATCGATGGCGATCTGAAATTCTTCGGCAGCAGCATGACTATCCGTTCAGACTCCGCCCGTCTTTATAATGCGCATTTGTCCGATATCGGCGTCGCCATCCCCGACCTGTTCGCCCGGGACAAGGAAATTCTCTACATTAACGGCGGGGGACGAGGCGATTTAAACGACCTCATCCGTTTTGCCAACAACAGTCCGGTCTCGCAGGTGACAGGAAATCTGACCAAAGGTGCGGAAGGTATCGGCAAAGCCCAGGTTCTGCTGCATCTGCAACTGCCGTTACACGATATGAAACATCCCCAGATTCACGGCAGCGTCGATTTTCTTAACGACAACATCACCCCGAACAAACCTGTACCTTCCCTGGAAGCGGTCAATGGCAAACTTCATTTCACTCAAGACAGCATTCATATCCGGAATATCAATCTTCGCTTATTCGGAGGACCGGCGGTTGTCGCTACCCAGACGCTGCCGGATGGGGTCGAACGCATCAATTTATCCGGCCAGTTGACCGCCCCCGGCATCGCGCCGTACCTGCCCGTCAATCTTGCAGGGAAAATCAGCGGCAATACGCATTGGCAGGGAAAAATAGATCTGATCCGCGGTCAGACTGTCCCTCCTCTCGAATTCGACAGCGACTTATCGGGAATTGCCATCGACTTGCCACGGCCTTTCAATAAAACAGCCGCCGAACCAATCCCGTTGCAGATCAATACGAAACCTGCCGGAACCGGAGAAGAACAGGTCAATTTACATTACGGAAATATGGTTGATGCTGCGCTATTGCGCGCCACGCAAGAAAATGGCGGTCAGATCAAACGTGCCGCCGTGAATTTTGGCGGAACAGCCCGGGTACCCACTTCGTCCGGGCTATGGATAAGCGGCCATGTTCCAGCCCTCGATTTCGAAGCCTGGAACAATCAGCCTTCAGGCACTTCGCCGTCGCTGCTGCCGCAAAAAATAGATATCAATGTAACAATCGGCAAATTCGATCTTTTTCAGCGAGAATTCAATGACATACATTTACATGCGATCAATAGTGGTGCAAATTGGCAAGCCGATGTTTCAAGTGCCGTTTTACAAGGGAAAATTGACTGGCTGCCGCACGGTGCTCCACCGTCTACCGACAAACTGATTGCGCACTTCAAAAACCTGAACATTCCCGATGCGCAAAATACGACTGCCGCAGCGCAACCCGGTTCGACCGCTTTGCCCGAACTAGTGCTGGATGTCGACGACCTGATGGTGGGGAAGCGGCATCTGGGCGAACTCCGGGTTCGCGCCACTCCGATTCCGGGCGGCTTGCGTTTCCGGCAGATAGCGCTCGATGACAGCGACAGCAAATTGCAGATGTCCGCGCTCTGGCACCCTCATGCCAGTCCTGAAACCGTCGCGACTATTCGATTGAATATTAAAAATATCGGCCATTTTTTCGACCGCTTCGGCCATCCGGGAACGATCAAGGGCGGTACTGCCATCGTCGACGGTCAAGCCGACTGGGACGGTACGCCGGTCGATATTACGCTGACCAGTCTGGCGGGTAATTTCACCCTTACCGCCGAAAACGGACAATTCCTCAAAATCGATCCGGGTGCGGCCAAATTATTGGGCGTGCTGAGTCTGCAGGCATTGCCTAGACATATCGGACTCGACTTTAGCGATATATTCAGCGAAGGGTTTGCGTTTGAAGATATTTCCGCAACGATGCAGCTTAACCGCGGCATAATCTATAGCAAGGACTTCTTGATGAACGGACCGGCCGCAAGCGTACGCATGAACGGAACCATAGACATGAATGCGCAAACCCAGCAATTGCATGCATCCATCAGCCCCAAGCTCAATGGCACAGTAGCGCTGGCGAGTTCCCTGCTCGGCGGGCCGGTCGTCGCTCTGGGCGTCTATGCGGCTCAGGAGTTGCTAAAAAACCCGTTCGGCAATGCAGTCAGCTTCGATTACACCATAACTGGCCCCTGGGCAGACCCGGTCGTGAAAAAAGACGAATAACGTCCGTTAAAATCAAAACTGCTATAATTATTTAAACCTGATAGCTTTAACCGATACTCCTCTCTGGAATTCACTATGACTTACTCAACGCATGAGAGCGCCCAGCATCCGAAACCCCGCGAATCCAATACCGTTGTCCGCGTTGCCGCGATACAAATGGCCTCCGGCCCCAATGTCGCCGCCAATCTTGCCGAAGCGGAACGACTGATTGCAGCCGCGGTCAAACAAGGTGCCAGACTCGTTGCACTTCCCGAATATTTCGCCATAATGGGTTTAAAAGATACTGACAAAATAGCGGTAAAAGAAACGGAAGGTCACGGCCCTATCCAGACTTTTTTGTCCCGCTCAGCCAAAAAACACAAAATCTGGCTGATCGGCGGCTCTGTGCCGCTGGCGTGCGACAATCCGAAAAAAGTGCGCAACAGTTGTCTCGTATATGACGACAAAGGCAAACTTGCAGGACGCTATGACAAAATTCATTTGTTCGGCTTCAATTTGGGTACCGAGCACTACGATGAAGAAAACGTGATCGAATCCGGCAATGAAATCGTGGTGCTCGATACCCCATTCGGCAGGCTGGGTTTGTCTATTTGCTATGACTTGCGCTTTCCCGAGCTCTATCGCGCCATGCCCGATGTCGATATTATCGTCGTTCCGTCAGCGTTTACCGCCACCACGGGCAAAGCGCATTTTGAAACGCTGATTCGCGCACGCGCCATAGAAAATCTGGCGTATGTCATCGCCCCCGCGCAAGGAGGCTATCACCTGTCGGGACGGGAAACGCATGGCGACACCATGATCGTCGATCCGTGGGGCGTTGTCCTCGATCGCTTGCCGCGCGGATCCGGCATAGTCGTCGCCGGCATCAACGCCGATTATCAGAAGAGTTTGCGCACCAGCTTGCCTGCACTCAAACATCGCATCCTCGATTGTAGCCGTTTGAAAATCAAATCCATTCAATAAGGAATTTCCATGACCACGCTTTCAGGCATTTACATTCCAAATTCGGATACCCTGCTGCAAACTGCGCAAGAGACGCTGTTTGTCCCGAACCAGCTCGAACTGGGACAACTCGACGATGTATTCGGACAATTGATGTCCCACCATCTCGATTATGCGGATTTATACTTTCAGTATACTCGCTCGGAAAGCTGGAGCCTGGAAGAAGGCCAGGTCAAATCGGGCAGTTTCAGCATCGACCAGGGCGTGGGCGTACGCGCGATTTCTGGCGAAAAAACCGCGTTCGCCTATTCCGACGATATCAGCCACAACGCGCTGATCGCTGCCAGCAATGCGACCCGGGCCATCGCCAAAAGCGGCGCCAGCCATCAGCACCGCGTTATCGCCCGCAAAGATATCCGCTCTCTCTATCAACCCGCCGATCCGCTGATCACGCTGCAAGACGCGGACAAGGTAGCGTTACTGGAAAAACTCGAACAGTACGCACGCAGTATCGACAACCGCGTCACGCAAGTGATGGCAAGTTTGAACGCCGAATACGATGTCGTTTTCATCGCCCGGTCGGACGGTCACCAGGCCGCCGATGTACGCCCTCTTGTACGCCTGTCCTTACAGGTGATCACGGAACAGGACGGTCGCCGCGAACAGGGATCGGCCGGCGGCGGAGGCCGTTTCGGTTACGAATATTTTACCGAAGCCGTGCTGCGCGATTATGCCGAAAAAGCCGTCCATCAGGCGGTCACCAATCTTGCCGCCAAACCCGCTCCGGCTGGCACCATGACGGTCGTCCTTGGCGCAGGCTGGCCGGGAATTTTACTGCATGAAGCAATCGGGCACGGTCTAGAAGGCGATTTTAACCGCAAAGGCAGCTCCGCTTTCAGCGGCCGCATCGGCGACCGGGTCGCCGCGACCGGAGTCACCGTCGTCGACGACGGCACGCTGGTCAACCGGCGCGGTTCGCTCAACGTCGATGATGAAGGCAACCCCACCCAGTGCACAACGCTGATAGAAAACGGCATACTTAAAGGCTACATGCAGGACAGCCTGAATGCCCGCCTGATGGGTGTGCCGATTACCGGAAACGCGCGCCGCGAATCGTTTGCGCACATTCCCATGCCGCGTATGACCAATACCTATATGCTTAACGGCGACAAAGATCCGGCCGAAATCATCGCCTCGGTCAAGCACGGACTGTATGCCGCCAACTTCGGCGGCGGTCAGGTCGATATTACCAGCGGCAAATTCGTTTTCTCGGCCGCCGAAGCGTATATGATAGAAGACGGCAAGATCACCTATCCGGTCAAAGGCGCGACGCTGATCGGTAACGGTCCCGACGTTCTGAATCGTGTCTCCATGATCGGTAACGATATGCAACTCGATCCCGGCGTCGGCACCTGCGGCAAAGAAGGACAAAGCGTACCGGTAGGTGTCGGCCAGCCGACTTTGCGCATAGACGGGCTGACCGTCGGCGGAACCGCATGACAAAAGTCTATCGTTCCTGGCGGAACAAGCTTATCCCTTTTTTCACAGAAAACATATCATGATTCGTACCCGCTTCGCCCCCAGCCCCACCGGCTATCTCCACATCGGCGGCGCACGCACGGCGCTGTTTTCCTGGGCATACGCCCGCCATCACGCCGGCACATTCATCCTCAGGGTCGAAGATACGGATCTCGAACGCTCGACGCCGGAATCGGTCGAAGCCATACTCGAAGGCATGCGCTGGCTGGGTCTCGATTACGATGAAGGACCGTATTACCAGATGCAGCGTATGCCGCGCTACAAGGAAGTCCTGACGCAACTGCTCGCGACCGGTCACGCTTATTATTGCTACGCCAGCCGGGATGAAGTCGAAGCTATGCGTGAACAGCAAAGACTGGCCGGATTGAAGCCTCGTTACGATGGCCGCTGGCGACCCGAAGCGGGAAAAACCCTGCCTTCGATTCCGGCCGAAGTTCTGCCGGTGATCCGCTTTAAAAACCCTGTTGAAGGCAGTGTCGCCTGGCGCGATCTCGTAAAAGGCACGATAGAAATCGCCAATGCTGAACTCGACGACTTGATCATCGCCCGCCCCGACGGTACGCCCACTTATAATTTCTGCGTTGTCGTCGACGACTGGGACATGCAGATCACACACGTCATCCGCGGCGACGATCATGTCAACAGCACGCCGCGCCAGATCAATATCCTCAAAGCGCTGGGCGCCGCGTTGCCGCAGTACGCTCACGTGCCGATGATACTCGGCGCAGACGGCGAGCGACTATCGAAACGCCACGGCGCGGTCAGCGTGCTGCAATATCAGGAAGACGGCTATCTGCCCGAAGCCCTGCTGAATTACCTGGCGCGTCTGGGCTGGGCGCACGGCGACGAAGAGATTTTCGGCATGGAACAATTTATCGACTGGTTCAACCTCGAAGCCATCAGCCGCTCTCCGGCCAAATTCAATCCGGAGAAACTGCTCTGGATCAACCAGCAATATCTTAAATCCGCCGATAACGATAGTCTCGCCGAACGGATTCGGCCTCGCCTTGAATCGTTAATACCGGGTCCGGCAATCGAACCATCCCTCGCTGAAGTCGTGCAATTGCTCAAGGAACGCACAAGCACGCTGACCGAACTTGCTGAAGCGGCGGCGCTTTTTTATCGCTATAGCGCACCTACAGAAGAAATGCTCGCAGCACATGTCGGCGTTGACGCCATGCCGGCGCTTCGGCAGCTTGCAGTTCAGTTCGGCCGGATCGAATGGAGCAGAGCCGGTATCAACGCAGCCATCAAAACCGCCGTAGCGGAATACGGCCTGAAAATGCCTGCAGTCGCCATGCCTTTACGCGTGATTATTACCGGAACGCCGCATACGCCCGGTATCGACGCAACTTTGGCCTTGATCGGACGGACGGCGGTTTTAGAGCGGTTGCAACACTTTCTGGATAGTTTGCCATTTCCTGCAACATGACTGAAATCAAATGTACTAATAAATTAAACATCGTTATCCTGACTTTTTCTTGTTATAATTGACTGTCTTTTTTTGATGAATAGACGTAACGTTTTTTATTTAACCCCGGGAGAAAGTAATGGCTGACAAGCTATTGATTATGATGGTGAATACGGACCCGGCAAACCCTTCTGAACTGGGCGCGCCATTTTTCCAGGCGACGGTTGCCGCAGCGATGGAATACGAGGTTGAAGTAGTCTTGACTGCACGATCCGGCGAATTAGCCGTTAAAGGCGTTGCAGAAAAATTATTTGTACAGGCAGGTTCGCCCAAGAGTGTGTACGACTTTATCAAAGACGCGCATGAAGCGGGAGTCAAATTCAAGGTTTGCACTCCTACTCTGGAATTATGGGGTCACGATCTGATACCCGAAATTGAAGAAACCGTAGGTGGCGCATACGTCATCCAGCAGGCGATGGATGAAGACGTTGTCACCTTGACGTACTAAGCATTTCCAGACCGGAACTATTTAAAAGCGGAGTTTTAACTCCGCTTTTTATTTTCCGGTTAAAATTCACGTTATGCAATTGAACTTAATAACTATCGCAGAGGTCTGTATTTCCGATAACTACGCGATTAAACGGCGCTACAGCCTGCACACATTAAAAAAATCAGGGATAAACAAGCACGATGAATGATCGTGAGATCGATCAGCAACTGGTGGAAAGAGTACAGCATGGCGATAAACAGGCATTTAATCTTTTAGTCGTAAAATACGAACGACGATTGACCCGCTTGTTATCGCGTTATGTGCGCGATCCGCATGAAGTTGAAGATGTAGCGCAGGAGGCATTTATCAAAGCCTATCGCGCGTTATCGACTTTTCGGGGGGAAGCGGCATTTTATACCTGGTTATATCGTATAGGCATCAATACCGCAAAAAACTTTTTGATGGCGCGAGGACGCCGCGTACCGAATACCAGCGAATTCGACGTGGAAGAATCGGAAAGTTTTGAAGAAGGCGACAGCTTGCATGAACTTAATACGCCTGAAAACGAATTGCTGTCGAAAGAAGTGGCTCAAGTTGTAAATGAAGCTATGGCGGCTTTACCCGAAGAT
Organism: Sulfuriferula sp.; assembly: GCA_027345925.1. Taxonomy (GTDB): domain Bacteria; phylum Pseudomonadota; class Gammaproteobacteria; order Burkholderiales; family Sulfuriferulaceae; genus Sulfuriferula. Next base: position 738 of record DAIETB010000016.1, on the reverse strand, counting down.
TTACGCGCGGCGATTTCATTGCGCGAAATGGAAGGGTTAAGCTATGAAGAAATTGCCGAAGCCATGGGTTGCCCCATAGGGACTGTCAGATCGCGGATTTTTCGTGCACGCGAAGCCATTGCGGCAAAACTGCGCCCCATACTCGGTACAAACCAGGAAACACGATGGTAAGGAGTACAACGATGCATACGATTACAGCACATTTGCCCGCTCTCGGCGAGCATACGGACGCCGAGAGCACTACCGGCATCAACAACCCTTCCGCATCGGTATCCGCCGCAATGGACGGCGAACTCGACGATACGGCCCTGCGCGAATGGATTTTGTCGTGCAAACCCGATTCCGCGGCAGCGGAAAACTGGCAGACGTATCATGTCATAGGCGATACGCTACGACAAATGCCGCTTAACTCCAGCCCGCTTGCAGAAAAAGTCATGTTCATGCTGCAGGACGAACCGACTGTTCTTGCGCCCCAGCGAAAAAGCATGAAAAAATTCGTCATGCCGATCGCCGCATCGGTAGCGGCGATCTGTCTGGTAGGCTGGAGCGCGCTCAATATACCGTCGGGCGTTACCCGCACGCCGGGTATAGCAGCGTTTCCCATGCAAATGGCCAAAATAGATCAAACCAAGCTGGCTAATTTCATTGCTGCGCACAGGGATTTTTCGCCCGGCGCAACGTCCCCTTTTATGGACGCTTCTTTTCAGGTGCCCGCGGAGCCCGCAAGATGAGGATAGG
>DAIETB010000261.1:0-2265 GCA_027345925.1 Sulfuriferula sp. | reverse complement strand
CGGCTGGGGCGCGCTCATCCTCCGCGCTGCGGAAAAATACGGGGTGCGGGCGCTGGGCATCACTTTGTCGCAAAATCAGTATGATCTGGCCAAAGAGCGTATCGCGCGTGCCGGCCTCTCCGATCGCTGCGAAGTCCGGATAGAAGACTATCGGGATGTGGCTGGCAAGTTCGACCGGATCAGCAGCGTCGGGATGTTCGAACATGTCGGTATTCAGCACTTGCGCGAGTATTTTGTACGCATTGGCACCTTGCTCAACGATGACGGCGTCGTCATGAATCACGGCATTACAACGACGAATCCCATAACCGGCGATCTTCCGTTCGGCGGCGGCGATTTCATCGAACGCTATGTTTTTCCGCATGGGGAATTGCCGCATATCGGTTTTCTGCTGGAAGAAATGAGCGCTGCCGGCCTGGAACCGACAGATGTTGAAAGTTTGCGTCGACATTATGCGCTGACGCTCGAACATTGGTCGGAACGGTTCGAAGCCGCCGGGCAGCGTCTTAAAGAAATTGCGGGAGAAAAAAAATGGCGTATCTGGCGGACTTATCTGGCAGGTTGCGCGCACGGGTTCGCACAGAACTGGATTTCCGTGCATCAGGTATTGGCGGTAAAAGCCCGGGCCGACCGGCATATTCCTTTGCCGCTAACGCGGGATTATATGTATTTGAAAGAATAACTCGATTCGGGGGAGTAGCGCGGGCGTACTATTCCGGCTAAATCCGGTTTAAGGAAACGGGCTGAAGTAGCGTAATGCAATCCGTATTCATGGCGATCAAGCCGTCTTCCGCCAGTTTATTCAAAATACGTGATAAAGTTTCCGGGCGCAGGTCCAGTAGCGATGCCAGCGCTTGCTTGGCGATAGGCAATTCAACCACCCGGCCGTTCGACGTTTTTTTAGCGGGTTGCGCCAGCAGATAACGCGCCAGTCTGCGTGTTCCCGAGTGTAATGTCAGGCCGTCGATTTCAGCGACCAGGGCATGCAATTGCCGGCTCAGTGCAGCCAGTAGTTTCAGGCATAAATCGGAGTTGGCGCGTAACAGCGTTGCGAAAAAACGCGCGTCGAACGCAATCAGGCGGCTTGCTTCCAGCGCGCTTGCGTAAACCGGATAGGTGTCGCCCATGAACATGACAGCCTCGGCAAAAAGCTGTTCGCGCCCGACGATTTCCGTAATATGTTCTTCTCCGTCTTCCGAGGTCAGAAATAACTTAATCACTCCCGTTTTGACCAGAAAAAAGTGTTTTCCGGTATCGCCTTTGGCGAACAATTGCTCGCCGGTTTGAAGTTCGCGCCAGCGGGCATGCTGGGCGATTTGAGTCAATAGTTCCCGGTCAAGTTCGCGGAAAAGCGGGGCTAAACGAAAGCTGCTGATTTCTGGGGTAGAATTCACGGGCGATTGATATGGGTCAAGGCGTTAAAAATAGCTGTGATTATAATGAATCATCGGATTGCAAGGAGTGATGAAATGCATAAGCGGAATCGCTGGTTTATAACGATAGGATTGTTTTACGGTTTGCTGGGCGGTCTGGTGGCGCTGACCTATTTGTCCAAGCCGGGTTTGATACCGGGAAATGTTCCGCGCATTCATGGTCATATCATGTTGTTAGGCTTCGTGCTGATGATGATTTACGGGGTGGCTTTACATGTCCTGCCCCGTTTCTCGGGTAAGGCTCTGTACTCGGAACATCTGGCCAACTGGCAATTATATCTGTCCAATGCCGGGTTGCCGATCATGATAGCAGGGTGGCTGGTAATGCTCAATTGGCTGGTGCTGATCGGCGGCGCATTGGCTTATGCTGGCATAGCTGCGTTTGCGGTTAATATCATTATGACGGTTAAACCTGACGGACCCTGGAGGTAATCATGTCTGAACATCGCGGTTGTGAATTGCCGGAAGATTTATATTACGATCTGGATTATGTCTGGGTCCGTCCGGAAGAAAACGGCGTTTATACGATCGGTCTTACCGACCCGTCGCAGACGATGTCGGGAAAGGTGCAGTATGTCTGGATCAAGGAGATAGGTACGCACCGTGACTGGAAAAAACCGCTGGCGCGTATCGAGTCGGGCAAATGGGCGGGCGGCATTCCTGCACCGTTCGCCGGAGAAATCGTCGCCCGTAACGACAAGGTGATGGCGAGCCCGAACCTGATCAACATCGACCCCTATCACGATGCGTGGCTGGTGCAGATGCGGCCTGACGAACCGGCAACCGCCCTGGCGCATCTGACCACCGGCGCCGAGGCGCAGACTGCGCTCAA
>DAIETB010000243.1:0-6076 GCA_027345925.1 Sulfuriferula sp. | reverse complement strand
GAAATATTGGCATCGCAGCCGTATTCCTTGACTTTCTTTACGACTGCATCGATTTGTTGTTCACTCGCCCCGGGGCTCATCACGATAATCATTATTACTACTCCTTTAAGGCGTTTTCCAACGCCTGCAAAAATTGGTGGTTTTCCGATGCAAGCCCTATGCTAACACGCAAAAATTCCGGCATGGCATAATTACTGATCGGACGGACGATGACGCCTTGCTCTAACAATCTTCGATACATCGATGTCGCATTGCCGATACGTATGGCTAAAAAATTTCCGTACGACGGAATATAAGACAGCTTCAATAGCGCCAGACCTTGCGTAATCTGGCGCATTCCCAACTGGTTCAAAGCGTAGCTGCGAGCGATGAACTCATCGTCCGCCAGCGCCGCGGTCGCCGCGACCAGCGCCAGATGACTGACGTTAAACGGTTGCCGCACCCGATTGAGCATATCTGCGACTTCGGCGCTTGCCAAAGCGTATCCTACCCGCAAACCAGCCAGACCGTAAGCCTTGGAAAACGTTCTGGTGACGATCAAATTCGGAAAGCGTGCCAGCCAGTTCATGGCATCCGATTGCAGCGCTTCCGGCAGATATTCGCCGTAGGCTTCGTCCAGCACAACCAGAACGTGCTCCGGCACCTGTTGCAGAAACGCCAGCATATCGTCGTTAGACAAATAAGTGCCGGTAGGGTTATTGGGGTTGGCAATGAATAGCATCCTCGTATCGGCACGGATCGCAGCCAGCATTGCTTGCAGATCGTGGCCGTATTCGCGCGCCGGTACGGCGATACCTTGCGCTCCGGCTGTCAGCGTTGCGATGGCATAAACCGCAAAAGCGTGTTCGGAAAATATCGCCGATGTCCCGACCGAGAGAAATGCACGCGCCGCCATATCGAGCACATCGTTCGAACCGTTACCGAGCACGATTTGCGTCGTCTTAACGCCCAGTCGCGCCGATAACGCCTGTTTGAGCTCGAAACCGCTGCCGTCAGGATAGCGAGCCAGTTCGTGCAGTTCCCGTTCGACTGCGGTCATGGCCCTGGGACTGGGACCGAGGGGATTTTCATTCGAAGCCAGTTTGACGATACGTTCCGGCGCCATACCGAGTTCGCGGGCGAGTTCGGAAATGGGCTTGCCAGGTTGATACGGAGCTATGGCGCGAACGTACGCCGGGGCAAGCGCGGCAAGCGAGACAGTTCCGGAATTCGGATTTGACTGCGTGTTAAGCTGTTTCGTCATGATAATGATAAATTCTGTGATTATTCAATGAAACACGGAAAGCGCTGCCTGTCGCTCTAACGAATCACAATACGCCGACGGGATACGAACCGAGCAATTTCAGATAACTGGCTTCCCGCCGGACTTCTTCGAGCGCCAGACTGACCTCCGGATCGTCGCGATGCCCTTCGATATCGACAAAAAAAACGTATTCCCACAACTCGGCATAATCGTTTTTATTCGCGGAAGTATGCCGCGCCGGACGGGATTCGAATTTGGTCAGCGATACGCCGTGACGGACAAATGGCTGGAGCAGCTTGACGATTGCTCCGGGAAGATTGGGCGCGGACAATACCAGAGATGTTTTGTCACAGCCCGATCGCGCTGCATCTTCCTTCGCCACTACCAAAAAACGCGTGGTATTGTCCGGTTCGTCTTCAATATGTTCGAATATGCACTTTAAACCGTAAATTTCCGCCGCCACCGTGCCGGCCACGGCTACCGAGGAAGCGTCGGCAGCCGCCAGCCGGGCAGCTTCCGCATTGCTGGCGACAGGAATCCGCTGCGTATTCGGCAGATTGCGGTTCAACCATTCATGACATTGGGCCAGAGACTGGCTGTGAGAATATACGATCGATACGCCGGCCAATCCTTCCGTCTTGCGCAACAACGACTGGTGTATACGCAAATCCACTTCGCCGCAGATTTTAAGTGGAGTGTCCTGCAACAGATCCAGCGTCCGGTTTACAGCGCCTTCGGTAGAGTTTTCCACCGGAACCACGCCATAATCGGCAGCGCCGGCATGCACATCGCGAAATACTTCGTCTATCGACGAGCATGGACGCATTTGCGCAGCATGCCCGAATTGCTTGATCGCCGCCGTCTGGCTGAAAGTACCTTCAGGCCCCAGAAAAGCAACCGTTAGCGGTTTTTCCAGCGCCAGACACGCGGACATGATCTCGCGAAACAGTCTAAGTACCGTATCGTCGCTCAAAGGTCCGGAGTTTATTTCCTTAAGGCGGCGCAATACCTGAGCCTCGCGCTCCGGACGGTAAATGGTGCCGTTCTTCAAGCGTCCCACCGTCTGCGCATGACGCGCGCGCTGATTGATCAGCGCCAGCACCTGTTCGTCGATCGCATCGATTTGCGTACGCAGCTGTTGTAAATCTTCTGACATGTTCAGACTATCCCCGGCGTCCGGCGAAATCCTGCATATATTCGACCAATGCCTGAACCCCGGCCAGCGGCATGGCATTATAGATCGACGCACGCATGCCTCCGACCAGCCGGTGGCCTTTCAATTGCAGCAAACCGTGTTCGTCCGCTCCCCGCAGGAATTCTTCGTCCAGTCTCGAATTATGCAGGGTAAACGGAATATTCATGCGGGAGCGGCTGTCCCGCGCTACGGGACAAAGATAAAAGTCGCTGGCGTCAAGATACGAGTACAGCAGATCGGATTTGATCCGGTTGCGCTCCGCCGCTGCCGACAGGCCGCCTTCGTTCTTCAAATGACGGAATACCAGACCTGCGATATACAGAGCATAAGTCGGCGGAGTATTGTACATGGATTGATGTTCGGCCTGAATCCGGTAGTCGAACATGGTGGGCGTTCCCGGCAAGGTTTTACCGAGCAGGTCTTCGCGAACGATGACCAGAGTCAAACCGGCAGGACCGATATTTTTTTGCGCTCCGGCATAAATCAGGCCGTAACGGCTGACGTCTATCGGTTTCGAAAGTATATTCGACGACATATCGGCGACCAGAGGAACTTTGCCCGTATCCGGCGTCCAGTGAAATTCGACGCCGCCGACCGTTTCGTTGGCTGCGTAATGGACATAAGCCGCTTCCGGATCAAGTTCCCACTCTGTTTTCGGCGGCACGCGATTTCGCGCGCTGGCCGCAACATTGACCGTCGCGTAGCGCTGCGCTTCTTCTATCGCCCTTTCGGACCAGATGCCGGTGTTAACATAATCGACCCGCTTTTTACCGCGCAGCAGATTCATCGGTACCATGGCGAATTGGGAGGATGCACCGCCTTGCAGGAACAAAATCTTATAGTCCGCGGAAATTGCCAGCAATTCGCGCAAATCGGCTTCTGCCTCATGGAAGATTTCCTGAAATTCCTTGCCGCGATGACTCATTTCCATCACCGACATCCCTGAACCGCGCCAATCGAGCATTTCGTCCCGGGCCTGTTCCAGTACCGGTTTCGGCAATACAGCGGGTCCTGCGCTAAAATTATATACGTGCATTTGATTTCCAGCCTGATTCTTGCTCTGTCTGCGTATCGATCGAATTAAAGTGTCCTACACCGCATCGTCATCATCGGGTTCCAGTACGCGCTCGACACCGATGAGTTTCTGCCCGTCGTCGAGATTGATCAGGGTAACGCCTTGCGTGGCGCGTCCCATTTCGCGCATTTCCTTGACCCGGGTGCGTATCAGTACGCCGCCGTCGGTGATCAGCATGATTTCATCGTCCGGTTCCACCAGCGTCGCTGCAACTACGCGACCATTGCGTTTGGTCGTCTGTATCGCAATCATACCCTGAGTCCCGCGCCCGTGACGAGTGTATTCGGCGATATTGGTGCGTTTTCCATAGCCGTTTTCGGTAGCGGTCAACACCGATTGCTGTTCGTTTTCGGCCACCAGCAGCGAAATGACTTTCTGATCGACGCCCAGTTTCATGCCGCGCACGCCGCGAGCGCCGCGGCCCATCGAACGCACATCGTTCTCGTCGAACCGCACCGCTTTGCCGCCATTGGAAAACAGCATGATGTCATGGCTGCCTTCGGTCACCGCTACACCCACCAGATAATCGCCGTCATCGAGCCCGACCGCGATAATCCCGGAACGGCGCGGATTGGAAAACTCCGATAACGGCGTCTTTTTCACTACGCCGTGCGCCGTGGCCATAAAGACGAAACGGTTGTCGACAAATTCCTTCACCGGCAAAATGGCGTTGATTTTTTCGCCGTCGGACAGCGACAGCAAGTTTACGATAGGTTTGCCGCGCGAGATGCGGCTGCCTTGCGGCACCTCGTACACTTTGACCCAGTACACGCGGCCCAGGTTGGAAAAACATAATATGTAATCGTGGCTGTTGGCGATAAACAGGCGCTCGATAAAGTCGTCTTCTTTGGTCGGCGCCGCCTGCTTGCCGCGACCGCCGCGCTTCTGCGCGCGATAGTCGTCGAGCGGCTGCGATTTCATATAGCCGCCGTGCGACAGTGTAACCACCATATCCTGCGGCGTAATCAAATCTTCGGTACTCAGATCTTGCGCATACACCACGATTTCGGAGCGGCGCTTGTCGCCGAACTGCTGCTTGACCAGATTGATCTCATCCTGAATGATAGCAGTGACGCGCTCGGGTCTGGCCAGAATATCCAGCAAATCGGCGATTTTGGTGATGACCTCTTTGTATTCGTTGAGAATCTTGTCCTGCTCCAGACCGGTCAAACGTTGCAGGCGCAGTTCCAGAATCGCTTGCGCCTGTGCATCCGACAACCGATAACCGGCATCGGATATGCCGAATTCGATCGCCAGACCTTCAGGCCGGAATGCCTGAATGTCGGCCACCGCGCGGCTGAGCATCTCTTCCACCAGATGCGAGCGCCAGACCTTGCCCATCAGGCTTTCTTTGGCGACAGCCGGCGTCGGCGCTGCCTTGATCAGCGCGATGATGTCGTCGACGTTCGACAGCGCCACAGCCAGACCTTCCAGAATATGCCCGCGCTCGCGCGCTTTTTTCAGTTCGAATACGGTACGGCGCGTAACCACTTCGCGGCGGTGCCGTAAAAAAGCGTCGAGCATCTGCTTGAGATTGAGCAGGCGCGGCTGATTATCGACCAGCGCCACCATGTTCATGCCGAAACTGTCCTGCATTTGCGTGTGCTTGTACAGGTTATTCAGAATGACTTCGGGGACTTCGCCGCGTTTCAGCTCTATCGCCACGCGCATGCCGGATTTGTCCGATTCGTCGCGCAGATCGGAGATGCCTTCTATGCGCTTTTCGCGCACCAGTTCGCCGATCTTGATCAGCAGATTCGCCTTGTTTACCTGGTAGGGCAATTCGTCGATAATGATAGACTGACGAGCACCGCCCTTGTCCAGATCTTCGAAGTGGGTCCGCGCGCGAATAACCACCCGACCGCGACCGGTACGATAGCCGTCGCGCACCCCGACCAGACCGTAGATGATGCCGGCAGTCGGGAAATCGGGCGCTTTGACAATATCGATCAGCGCTTCGATATCGGTCTCCGGCTCGTTGAGCAAAGTCAGGCACGCCTCGCACACATCCGCCAGATTATGCGGCGGAATGTTCGTCGCCATGCCGACCGCGATACCCGACGAACCGTTAATCAGCAGATTGGGAATTTTTGCCGGCAATATCAGCGGTTCATGTTCGGAACCGTCGTAGTTGGGGCCGAAATCGACCGTCTCCTTGTCCAGGTCCGCCAGCAGCTCGTGAGCGATTTTGGACATGCGGATTTCGGTGTAACGCATTGCTGCGGCGTTATCGCCGTCCACTGAACCGAAGTTGCCCTGGCCGTCTATCAGCGGATAACGCAGGGAAAAATCCTGCGCCATCCGCACAATGGTGTCGTATACCGCGGTATCGCCGTGCGGATGATATTTACCGATCACATCGCCGACGATACGCGCCGATTTCTTGTAAGCCTTGTTCCAGTCGTTAGACAGTTCGTGCATCGCGAACAGCACCCGGCGATGCACCGGTTTCAAGCCGTCGCGCACGTCCGGCAATGCACGGCCGACGATCACGCTCATCGCGTAATCAAGGTAAGAACGGCGCATTTCATCTTCGAGACTGACGGGGAGCGTTTCTTTAGCG
>DAIETB010000242.1:0-3433 GCA_027345925.1 Sulfuriferula sp. | reverse complement strand
TGCATCAATAAAATTGATGCCGTGCTTGGCTAAGTTGGCTTGACTTTTGGTTTCATCAAATTCAAATGACGGCATGTATAGAAAATATACCTTTATAGAGCAAATTTCAAGCCGTGGCGCGTAGCAAATATAAGGCAAAGCGCTAACGGAAATGGCGATTCAAGGTAAAGCCATTTCATTCTAATTAAACGCCAGATTTATACCATAATCTCGCCTTCCATAAACGTCACAGCCGATCCGGACAACAAAACCCGATTGCCTTCCATTACGCAAGCGATATAACCGCCGCGTCTGGAAACCTGTCGGGCAGTCAGCACATTTTTGCCAAGTTTATCGGCCCAATACGGCGCAAGCGCGCAATGCGCGGAACCGGTGACCGGGTCTTCGGGAATGCCGAATTTAGGCGAAAAAAAACGGCTGACAAAATCGACATCCTCGCCGGGTGCGGTAATGATAACCCCACGTAAATCAAGTTGCGCCAACAAATCCATTCGAGGTGCAATGCTCCGAACGCAGGCTTCGCTGTCGAACACGGCCAGATAATCGTCGCCGGCTAATACCTCAATCGGGCGCTCGCCCAAAGCCAGCCTCAAAATTTCGAAAAAATTCCCCGACATGGGCCGACAGACGGGGAAATCCATTTCCAGCAAATCACCTTTCTTTTTCACGGACAACTTACCGCTGCGAGTTTCAAAAACTATGACCTGCTGTGCATAGCCAAGAATTTCGAACAATACATGCGCTGTCGCCAGCGTTGCGTGACCGCAAAGATCGACTTCTTTAACCGGCGTAAACCATCTTAGCTTAAAACCGTTTTCGGAAGGAATGAAGAATGCCGTTTCGGCCAGATTGTTCTCCTCGGCAATAGCCTGGAGCAGTGTATCATCCAGCCATGACGACAAAGGTACGACGGCGGCCGGGTTGCCGCTAAAAACCTTATCGGTGAATGCATCTACCTGATATTGTTTGAGCTTCATTACGCACTCCAAAAAATGACAAACATCCATCCTGGTTCAGCAATAAAATGCATACTATCTGAATAGTTTCAAGATTATCTTCAACTATAAACTGCTCGGTAATGCGAAATTCAATGTGGCAGACATTAAATAATATCACCTTGATTTAAAATAAATTATTTAATTATAATGCACGTTTATCGGTGCTGGTCGCTGTTAATTCGGGTAAAAATATTTATTTAATTGTAAAATCGGTCAATAATACAAAAATAACTCGTTTTTTAAATTAAGAATTTATTATTAAAATATACGCCAGACTAGCCTCTAAAGACGTAAAACAGGGAAAATAAATGTCGTTATTAATAAAAAACATGAACTATATAAAAATCATCTTATCGTTTTTCTTCATAACTCCCGTTTTCGCGGCTTCGTTAGCTATGCAACCGCCTAACGATGCAATCAATCAGGGTCGTTATGTCGCCCAGCTCGGAGACTGTTTCGCCTGTCATACCGCCCCGGGAGGCAAACCGCTGGCGGGCGGCCTCGAAATGAAGACGCCATTCGGCATCATTCATTCCACCAACATTACCCCTGACGTCAAAACCGGCATCGGCAGCTATACTTATGCGCAGTTCGCCCGCGTCATGCGGCAAGGCGTAGCGGCAGACGGTCACAATCTGTATCCCGCGATGCCGTATCCGTCGTTCGCCAAGATCAGCGACGCCGATATGCACGTGCTTTACACCTATTTGATGCACGGCGTAACTCCGGTTAATCAGCCCAACCAGCCCAACCGCATGCAATGGCCGTTCAGTATGCGCATCGGTCTCGCCGGCTGGAATGCGGTATTCCTCGACGACCAGCCCTACAAACCGAACCCAGCGAAAACGGTGCAGTGGAATCGCGGCGCTTACCTGATCGAAGGATTGGGACATTGCGGATCATGCCACACTCCGCGCGGCATCGCCTTCCAGGAAAAAGCCTTGAGCCAGGACGGCGCCGACGGCAAATATTTTCTGGCCGGATCGACGGTCGAAGCGTGGCGCGCGGTCGGCTTGCGCGACCTCTGGGCCGCACCCGACATCGTGCAATTTCTTAAAACCGGACATAACGGCAACGCCGCCGCCTACGGCAGCATGACCGAAGTCGTTCATTTCAGCACCCAGTTTTTTTCCGATAGCGATCTGGCAGCGATGGCCGATTATCTGAAATCGCTGTCGCCCGGCGCCGAATCGGTCGCAATGAAACAAAAACCGGCGGTTAGCGCTCAGGCTACTACAGCCGAGCTTTACAGTACGCGCGGCGGTCTCGGTTATACGCAATTCTGTTCGACCTGCCACCAGCTCGACGGCCATGGCGTCGGCGCTATCTTTCCGCCGCTTGCGAGCAATTCGTCGGTACAGTCCCAAGACCCCTCGTCGGTGATCCATGTCGTCCTGAGCGGCTGGAAATCCGCTGTCACCCAGCATACTCCCCGCGCATTCGGCATGCCCGATTTCAGCAGCCTGTCCGACCAGGAACTGGCCGAAATCGTAACCTTCGTCCGCACCCGATGGGGCAACCGGGGCGAACCGGTGAGCGCGGAACAAGTCAGAAAAATCCGGAACGAGATCGCGCTCAAACCGATGCCGCCTACCGCGTTTGCAACCCCGCGCTTCGCCGCCATGCTCAATAGCCCTAATGCTCGGCAACTGATCTACGGCATGCGCCTGATGACCGAAACCAAAGCGCTGCTGCCGCATAACGTCGGCAATAGCCTCAACTGCACCAGCTGCCATCTCAACGGCGGAACGGTAGCGCTCGGCTCACCCTTTGTCGGCGTTGCCGCGTTGTTTCCCACCTATGCCCCGCGCTCCGGCCATAGCATCGATTACAAGGACCGGATCAACGCCTGCTTCAAACGATCCATGAACGGCAATCCGCTGGCCAGAAACTCCAGGGAACTGGAAGCCATGGTAGCCTATTCCGCCTGGATGCAAAGCAATGTCAAACCCAAAACGCCGATTCCGGGTCGCGGAGTAGGAAAAATCAGCAAAAGCATCATCCCGAACCCGATCCACGGCAAACAGGTCTATCAAAATCAGTGCGCCGTCTGTCATGGCGACAATGGTGAAGGTATCAAGGCGGCTAACGGCACGTATGTATTCCCGCCGTTATGGGGCAGCGAATCCTTTAATATCGGAGCCGGAATGGCCAGAACCTATACCGCAGCGGCTTTCGCCAAGAATAATATGCCTATGGCGAACACCCTCAACTTCCCGCTCGGTCAGGGCGGCTTGACCGCCCACGAAGCCGTCGATGTAGGCGACTATTTCTCGCACATGCCGCGTCCCGACTTCCCGGACAAAAAGAACGACTGGCCGAACGGCGGCAAGCCCAAGGATGCGCGGTATTAATGGAATTGGTTAGTTCGTTACCGATTTCAGGCATCGGTAACGCTCAATCGGAGCGTTGGGGCCAACCATATCATCGTATGG
>DAIETB010000233.1:0-4437 GCA_027345925.1 Sulfuriferula sp. | reverse complement strand
GACCTGACGCTGACGCCGGAACAGGCGCGCGAATTCCATGCCTTACTGATCGACGAAGTCGTGCGCATGCTTTGTGCAGGTATCGTCCACGGCGATCTATCGGAATATAATGTCCTGGTCGGCAGCGAAGGTCCAGTTATTATCGATTTGCCGCAAGCCGTCAACGCTGCGGGTAATAATCACGCTTTGAGTATGCTCGAACGGGACGTCAGCAATCTTGCTGCCTATTTCGGCCGGTTTGCCCCGGAACTTCTGCCTACCGATTACGGCAGGGAAATCTGGGCGCTCTATAAAAGCGGAAAATTGACCGTAGGAGCAACGTTGACCGGCCATTTCGAACGCGACGAAACCGCGCCCGACCTGACCGGGGTAATGCGAGAAATCAAGGATGCGCTCGATGAAGAAGAAGCTCGCGTACGCTACCGGCAGGAAATGGGACTATAACGCTTAAATAGGTGTAATTCAGTCCCTTTCATCCTTCTTCTTCAGGTCGGATGATATTGATAGAGCCAGGTTTCGGTGAGCGTTTGACCTCCGCTTCGCAGGAAAAGCCGGATTTCAACCGGATCCGATCCTGCAGCGAGCGGTCCGATATCAAATAGGGTACGCCAGTGCGCCGGGCCGCCGTCGGGTACGACTTCCGTCCCGACATTGCTGATCTTACCGCGCGTTACCGTCAATACCGCCTCAGGCATAGTACCGGCGGCCAATTGTTCCAGTGCGCCACCGCGGAATTCGACCTCGAACTTGTGCACCCCGGGCGGCCGCTTCGCCGGCTCTCCGCCCCGCCCGATGCGGGTCGCGACGCAACGCGCGAGCTGATTCTTGAATGGCTCTTCTTTCATCCAGTGCAACCGGTAATGAAAGCGGTAGCTGGATCCTGCCGTCGCCTTGGCGCTGGGCACCCACATTGCGATCACGTTATCGTACAGCTCTTCTTTGGTATGCAGTTCGACCAGTTGCACGGTTCCCGCCCCCCACTCCTCGAGCGGCTCTATCCACAGACTCGGACGTCGCTCGTAATGGACTGCATCGAGATAGCGGTCGAAATGCCGTTCCCGCTGTATCAACCCGAATCCCCGCGGATTATGATCCGAGAAATACGACACGTTGATTCCGGCCGGATCGATCAGCGGTCGCCAGACATGTTCGTTGGCGCCGGTCCATAATGCCAGTCCGTCGGAATCGTGAACTTCCGGACGCCAGTCGATCTGGAACTGTTTATCTTTCTCCGAGAACCAGTACATCGAAGTCGCCGGCGCAATACCGAAACGCTCGATATCCTTGCGTAAAAACAGGTTCGATTCGATATCCATCACTACGCCCTTTTCGCGCGTCATGACAAAACGGTAAGCGCCAGTTACGCTAGGCCCATCGAGCAAAGCATAAACGATTACCGTATCCGAACCGGCTTTTGGCGCTTCAAAATAAAAACGAGTAAAAACAGGGAATTCCTCGGGTCGATCCGGCTCCACCGTATTGACTGCCAGTCCCCGCGCGGAAATCCCGTATTGATAATCGTCGCCGATAGCACGGAAATACGATGCTCCCAAAAATGCTGCCCAATCGTTATTGTGCCAGTCCAGATGCGACTGATCGCCGAGCCGACTTTCCTGGATTTTAAAACCCGCATACCGGGTTTTCGGACCGAGCTTTTGAGCCGGACTATCGACAGGCATTTCGAAATGCCGTTTATCGAACAGAATTTCACGCGCTACGGTGTGAGGATGCTTTTTATCTTCGATATTATCCAGACGGTACATTTCTACCGGATACTGGAAAAATTTTCCCGGATGAAAAAAAGAAATCGGATATTGTCCTGGGCCGTTCGCGAACAGGGCTTCTTCAGGTTTAAAGCGTATTTTACCGTGCGCGTCCCAGTCGATTTGTTCAAGTATATTGCGATCGGGCTGCAATTCCGGCTGATAAGGCTTTTTTGACATGGCCTTAGCCAGTTTGATCAGGCCTTCCCATGAAAACGCGGCAGCAGGACCCAGGGCGAGTCCGGCATCCGCCGCAAGCGCATCGGTCCAGGGTAATGCGGTCGAAGCGGCCGCGGTAGCCAGCATGCCAAGAAATTGGCGTCGGTTAAATTCGGACATAGGCGTAACCTTTGTAGTGTATACGGAAGAATTTTACTGCAACATGGCCGAAGCGAACGCTTCGGCCATGTATTTGAATTGCTGCTCAGACCCAGGCGCGAACCAGGACTGCAGGCATGGTACGCTCTTCGGGAGTAAGCAGCCAGCGATGATGGCGCAAGAACAGACCCAGACGCGATTCGCTGGTAAATACCGTCAACGGAGCAGCAAACAGCAAAGGCAAACCTACCGGCAACAGCCACCAGACCGCATCGCGGTAAGTTGCGAACGTCGCTACCAATCCTGCTGTAACAGCCAGCATGACCGGCATGAAACGACGCAATGCATCGCCCCAGAGAATGGAATGGGCTTCACGCATCGGCGATTTCCAGTCCAGGTTCAGACCCGTCAGGGCAGTCACGACAAACAGCGTATGCGCGATCATCCGTATGGGTGCCTGTACGGCCGACAACACGGCTTCGAATATCGAACTTTTGATCAAGGCCATACTGCCGCCATAAGTCCCCTGTTCGCCCTTGCGAATTATGGTGGCCACCGCCAGCATGCGCGGTAAAAACAGCATGCCCAAAGTAAAAGCCCAAAGCAGCTCCAGAGTAGACGACATTCCGAGCCAGGAAAAAAGGTGAGCGGTTGCACTATGCGGTTCAAGCAGACGCAAGCTCAAGCTGATCAGTAAAAACGCAAGCCAGAGAGGCGCTGAAACATAAGCCATCGCTCCCGTCACCAGCATGGCGCGATGTACCGGCTGAAAACCCGGCTCGGTAATAAGACGCGCGTTCATCAGATTGCCCTGACACCAGCGACGATCGCGTTGCAGTTCTTCCATCAGATTGGACGGCTGCTGTTCATAGCTTCCCTCCAGCTCCGTGGTCAGCCAGGTATAATATCCCGCTCTGCGCATCAGCGCCGCTTCGACGAAATCGTGGGAAAGAATTTCGCCGGAAAGACCGCCGGTACCGGAGAGTTTCGCCAAAGCGCAATGCTTGATGAAAGGCTCGACCCGAATAATTGCGTTATGCCCCCAATAATGAGACTCGCCCAACTGCCAGAATTGCATGCCGGCAGTAAAAAGACGGCCTACTACGCGTCCGGCAAATTGCTGTGCCCGTGCGTGCAAGGTCTGGACGCCGCAAGCGCGCGGCGCAGTCTGTATGATACCGGCCTTGGGATTCGCTTCCATCATCCGCACCAGCGATGTTATGGTATCGCCCGTCATGACGCTGTCAGCGTCCAGTACCACCATGTAACGGTAATTACTGCCCCAGCGACGGCAGAAATCGGCAACGTTACCGGCTTTACGCCGGGTACGGTGCTGACGCAGCCGGTAATAAAGCCGGCAGCTGTCACCCAATTGCTCTTTCAGAGCAGACCATGCGGCAAATTCCTGGGTGCGCATCGCAGGATCGTAAGTATCCGACAGTACGTATACATCGAACAAGTCAGCACCGTCGCTCGCTGCGAGCGATTCGCAGGTAGCGCGCAAGCCGGCGAATACAGGTCCTGCCGGTTCATTGCAGATCGGCATGATGATAGCGGTACGCGCCTCCCGGTCCAAGGGTTTGCCTTCGACCGGTTTAATTGACAAAGCATAAGGATCGGGTCGCCATTGCACCCATAATCCCATTAATGCCGTCACAAATCCGGCAGTGACCCAGCCAAACAACAAAACGAATAGTGCGAGCTGGGCAAAATGTAGCAGCGGATAAGCACTGCCGGCGGTCTGAGTATGAAAAAGCAGATCCGCCGCCACTACGGTACTCGCAGCGACCAGCACCATCAATGCCATACGACGCGAGGACGCCGCCCGTTTCCAGACCGGATCCGCTGCATCCGTAGCGGCCTCAGTTCCTTCCGTCCTGAAAAACGCCACCCACAGGCCTTTCCAGAAACCCGTCCAAGGTCGTGGCGTCATACTACTGCGCCGAATTGGAGGAGCGATTCTGGAAGCTTGGATTACTGATTGTATATCGTATGTATTCATGGCACATAAATTAAGTAGTTATGTTGCCGTGTATCCAAGCAATATCCGGGCCATTTATTAATTTCTCTTACAATTGATTGATTGTTATAATAAATTTACATTGGCGTTACTAAATCTTGTAAATTACACAGCAATCATGCAGAAATTTTGTCTCCGAATCCCGACGCCACAAACGGAAAAATCAGCAATAAACACATAAGTGCTTGATAACAAATAGTTATATTATTGTCTCAATTTGGCGACACTGAAATCAGTCACGGAAAATTTCCTGTTTTTGATCGCCCCATCATACCGATGGCTTTATTCCCCCGAAGAGATAAATTTAAAAAAAGTATGAACTTTTTCTTATATAGG
>DAIETB010000221.1:0-5977 GCA_027345925.1 Sulfuriferula sp. | reverse complement strand
CGCATCCTGCCGAAATCGCGGCAGAAAAAAGTCATCACCAAACGGGAAATCGAAGAAATCATCGCCAAAATCGCCCGGATTCCGTCCAAGCATATCAATACCAACGACAGCCTGGTGCTGAAAAACCTGGACCGCGACCTCAAATCGGTCGTGTTTGGCCAGGACAATGCCATCGCAGCCCTGTCGGCAGCGATTAAAATGGCGCGCAGCGGTCTGGGCAGCCCGCAAAAGCCGATCGGCGCATTCCTGTTTTCGGGTCCGACGGGCGTGGGAAAGACCGAAGTTGCACGTCAACTGGCGTATACGCTGGGGATAGAGCTGATACGCTTCGACATGTCGGAATACATGGAACGTCACGCAGTATCTCGCCTGATCGGAGCTCCGCCCGGCTATGTCGGATTCGACCAGGGCGGCCTGCTAACCGAAGCCATCACCAAAACGCCTTATGCCGTGCTGCTGCTCGACGAAATAGAGAAAGCGCACCCGGACGTGTTTAACGTATTGCTACAGGTCATGGATCACGGCACGCTTACCGACAATAACGGCCGTAAAGCCGATTTTCGCAATGTCATCATCATCATGACGACCAATGCCGGTGCGGAATCCCTGTCGAAAACCCAGATCGGCTTTACTACGGCCAGCCAGAGCGGCGACGAAATGGTCGAAATCAAGCGTTTCTTTACGCCGGAATTCCGTAACCGGCTTGACTCCATCATTTCTTTTGCCGCACTCACGCGCGAGATCATACTTCGCGTAGTCGACAAATTCCTGATGCAACTCGAAGATCAGCTACATGAAAAGAAAGTCGAAGCGCATTTCACCGACGCGCTGAAAGCCTATTTGGGACGCAAGGGATTCGATCCTCTGATGGGGGCTCGTCCAATGGCGCGTTTGATTCAGGATACGATACGCAGCGCTCTGGCCGACGAACTGCTCTTCGGGCGTCTGGTCAACGGAGGCGAAGTGACGGTGGATATAGACGAAAAAGACAAGGTCTTCCTGATCTTTACTGAAGAAGCCGTCGCTGCCTGACCTACCTTTTTTCGCATTAGCCATGTTATATTATCGCTAATTCTGTACGCGTCTTAGCGCACAGACCCATGCACCCCTATCGCAGCTTGCCATGACAAGGCGGCAATCCGCGATAGGCGTGCCTCGATTCTTCGGGTTTCTTACTTTATTACATTTTAAAGAGACGATATATGATTCTAGTGACGGGCGGGGCAGGATTTATAGGAACGAATTTTGTACTGGAATGGGTAAAACAGCATAACGAAGCCGTAGTCAATCTGGACAAGCTCACTTATGCCGGCAATCTGCAGAATCTCGCAGAAGTGCAAACCAATCCCCGTCATGTATTCGTTCATGGGGATATCGGCGACCAGGATCTGATTCTTCGTCTTTTGCAGGAATATCAACCCCGAGCCATTATCAACTTTGCCGCCGAAAGTCATGTAGACCGTTCCATTCACGGCCCGGAAGATTTTATCCAGACCAACGTGGTGGGTACTTTCCACTTGCTCGAAGCAGTGCGGCAGCACTGGAACGTAATGAGCGAAGAAGGCAAAGCCGAATTCAGATTCCTGCATGTTTCGACCGACGAAGTATACGGCTCACTGGGCAACGACGATCCCCCCTTCACCGAAACGACGCCCTACGCGCCCAACAGCCCTTATTCCGCTTCCAAAGCCGCATCCGATCATCTGGTTCGCGCCTATCATCACACTTACGGCCTGCCGACGCTCACGACCAATTGTTCGAACAATTACGGCCCATACCAGTTTCCCGAAAAGCTGGTGCCATTGATCATCATGAACGCCATAGCCGGCAAAACCCTGCCGATATACGGAGACGGACAGAACATTCGCGACTGGCTCTACGTCAGCGACCATTGCAGCGCAATCCGTGCCGTTCTTGCGCACGGAAATGTCGGCGAGATCTATAATATCGGCGGCAGCAACGAGCAGACCAATCTTGACGTCGTAGCAGCAATCTGCACAATGCTCGATCAGGTTCATCCTTCCTCGCCTATCGTTCCGCATGCCGAACTGATCCAGTATATTCGCGACCGGGCCGGCCATGATCGGCGTTACGCCATCGACGCGAACAAAATTCAGCGCGAACTCGGGTGGCGTCCGGTAGAAACGTTTGAAACGGGAATCCGCAAAACCGTAAACTGGTATTTGGCCAATCAGGATTGGGTAGCCAATATCGCCAGCGGCGAATATAGACACTGGGTCAAAAAACAATACGGCTGAATCCGGTAATTATTCCCGCTTTTCAGATAATCTGGCAAACGCAGCACCAAAGGTAACAAAGAACATGGTCATCTCCGGTATATCCCCGAGCAATAAATCCGATATTGCCCCCCTGTCCTCTCCGCCCAGAATGGGCATTATTCTGGCGGGCGGTTCAGGAACGCGGCTTTATCCGTTAACTCAGGCGGTGTCGAAGCAATTATTGCCGGTCTACGACAAGCCGATGATTTATTATCCCCTTACCACGCTGATGCTAGCGGGCATCCGCGATATCCTGATCATTTCCACGCCGCAGGACACTCCGCGGTTCGAACAATTGCTGGGCGACGGGCATCAATGGGGCATCTCGCTGAGTTATGCCGTCCAGCCCACGCCGGACGGACTCGCGCAAGCTTTTGTCATCGGCGCGGAGTTTATCGGCAACCGCCGCAGCGCGCTGGTACTGGGCGACAATCTGTTCTACGGCCACGAATTTTCCAACGACTTGCGTGCCGCCGCCGCCAAAACCGAAGGCGCTACCGTATTTGCCTATCCGGTTCACGATCCCGAGCGCTACGGCGTGGTCGAATTCGATGCCGGGGGCAATGCGCTCAGCCTGGCCGAAAAACCGGCCCAGCCGAAATCGCGCTATGCCGTCACCGGCTTATATTTTTACGACAATCAGGTAATCGATATCGCGCGCAATCTCAAACCGTCGCCGCGCGGCGAACTGGAGATTACCGACGTCAATCAGCATTATCTGGCGCGCAAGCAATTACAGGTCGAAGTCATGGGTCGCGGTCACGCCTGGCTCGATACCGGCACGCACGAATCCTTGCTCGAAGCATCGACGTTTATACAGACCATAGAAAAACGGCAAGGCCTGAAAGTAGCCTGCCCGGAAGAAATCGCTTATCGTCAAGGCTACATTGATGCCGCGCAGATCGAACGTCTGGCCCAGCCGCTGAAAAAAAACGCTTACGGCCAATATTTGCTGTCCATGCTCAACGAGCGCTTATTCTGAATCCGCCATGAATATTATTCCTACCGATATTCCCGAGGTACTGATCCTGGAACCTAAAGTTTACGGAGACGACCGCGGTTTTTTTTATGAAAGCTATAACCGCCGGATCATGACCGAAGCCGGCATCCCCGACGATTTCGTCCAGGACAATCATTCGCGTTCGGCGCGCGGCGTATTACGCGGATTGCATTACCAGATCCAGCAGACCCAAGGTAAACTGGTGCGCGTGATTGCCGGCAGCGTGTACGACGTCGCCGTCGATTTACGCAAATCCTCGCCTCATTTCGGTAAATGGGTCGGTATGGAACTGACTGCGGACAACAAACGCATGGCATGGATTCCGCCCGGTTTTGCGCACGGCTTTGTGGTAACGTCGGATACGGCTGAATTTTTATACAAAACGACCGATTACTGGGCACCGCCATTCGAACGCAGCCTGCTCTGGAACGATCCTGCGCTTGGAATCGACTGGCCGATTTCGGGCGAACCCGTCATCGCAGCTAAAGATGCCGCCGGATTGCCTTTATCCCAGTGCGAAGTGTTCCCATGAACATATTTCTGACCGGTGCCCGCGGACAGGTCGGTTGGGAATTGCAACGCACCCTGGCGACGCTGGGCACCGTCACGGCACCGACACGGCAACAGCTCGATTTAACCGATGCTATGGCGCTGCGCCGATACCTGAAACAATTGCAGCCCGATCTCATCGTCAACCCTGCCGCGTATACCGCGGTCGATAAAGCCGAGACGGAGCCGGAACTGGCGCATGCCGCCAACGCGGTGGCCCCGGCAATCATGGCCGAAGAAGCGGCCGAGCTGGGCGCCGCAATGGTACATTATTCCACCGATTACGTTTTCGACGGCAGCAAGGTCGGCGCTTACGTCGAAACCGATCCTGCCAGCCCGCTCGGCATATACGGCAAAACGAAACGGGAGGGCGAACTGGCCATTATCGACTCCGGC
The DNA here is from genome assembly GCA_027345925.1 of Sulfuriferula sp. Lineage (GTDB taxonomy): Bacteria > Pseudomonadota > Gammaproteobacteria > Burkholderiales > Sulfuriferulaceae > Sulfuriferula. The sequence continues at coordinate 1,753 of DAIETB010000221.1, read as the reverse complement.
ATTCCGCATCTGATTTTACGTACCAGCTGGGTTTACGGCTTGCGCGGCGGCAACTTCCTGCTAACCATGCAGCGCCTTTTCAAGGAGCGCGACCAGCTGAATATCGTCGCCGATCAATTCGGCGCGCCGACCTGGGCGCGCATGATCGCAGAAGCGACGTCGCAGATACTGGTCCAAAAGCCATTTTCGCCAGAACGCGATGCATCCGGAATTTATCACCTGACCAATCGGGGCACGACAACCTGGCATGCTTTTGCCAGCGCCATTCTGGCGAAAACAACGCTGCCGGAGGGCAAGCAGGTCGTATTGAATCCGATTCCCGCCAGCCAGTATCCGACGCCGGCCCGACGACCCGTCAATTCCGTGCTGGCAGGCGACAAGCTGCAGGAAAATTTCGGCATAGTCCTCCCCGACTGGGAAACCGCCCTGCAACTGTGCATGGGATAAGATAGCCACGGCAAAGCAGTCGCCGCAGGGGAGTCAGACTAATTTCAACTGATTTTTAACGGCGCTCAATGCGTCCTGCAACGTATCTTCGGTCAGCTCGTTCAAAGATTCCGCCAGAATTTCAGCCGCATCCAGGGCGCTTTCCGGCAACTGGACGGTATCGAGTTCGGCGACAAACAAGGCCGCCGCCCCGCTCACTCTTAATAAAATATCGCGTTCGCGCATCAACATTTCCAGCTCGTTACGCAACATGGAAATTTCTTGTAATGTTTGTGACATAATTCTTCCCAAATAAGTACGCTATACGAATACAGTCAATACTCCGGTATAGCTGTATAAACGATCGTGCGAAATTTCGCCGTTCGCAAAAAACCCTACCAGCGGAATAACGCCCAGAATCTTCCGGATCAAGGATACTTCCGCCGATTTCGTACCGAACAGGCTCTCGCCCCTGCCCAAGCAGGAATAATACACGGCGCCGCGTGGTCTGGCTGGTAAATTTTCCTGCAGATCGTGCAGCATGCTCAGCATATCCTGTTCGGCTGCCTGGGCATCGCGTCGGCAAAACAGAATTTCAGCTTGCTCAGGAATAATCTCATTGATGGCGATCAGCCCTTCATTCGTATCGGCGCCGATCAGATTGCGCACCAGATAATCCCGACTGTCCGAACCCGGAATGCTCAATGCGGCAAAAATGTAGCCGGCGGCGCGCTGCAGATCGCGCGACAGAATCTCGCCTATGTCCTCATACAAGACCTCCAGAGCGGAACGCCCGTCAAGGTTGATCAAAATATTGTCCTGGCTCGCGGTAACCCGATGCCTCGGCCCTATCGGCGTCACGCCCTGGGTCAAACGCGTAAGCACGTTCACCTGATCGGTAAACAATACACCGGACAGGCCGCCATGCACCGCACCGTTTGCCACCTGGAAAGCCGGAAATCGCGAACTGCTCAGACCGCCGGCAATAAAACCGCTGGACAATCCGGCAGCCGTTGTTTCGATCAGCCTGACCGTTTCGGGATTGCGACCGTCGGCATGCACCAGTGCAAAATAGGCAGGCCGTTCGTGCACAAAAAAATTCTCGATGTGTTGCGCAACCATATCGGGTTCGGTCAGCGGCTCAAATATCCGGAACGATCCCTCGGGAAATTCGCCGAGCATTACGGCTATCGCCGACTCGTCGAGATATTCGCTGGAACCCCCGCAGATACCGATACCGACCGAACCCGTCCACTGCTCAACTCCGGTTTGCAGACGCAGTTCGGCCAATATTTCCGGCAGACGGTTGGCATATAAATCGGTCACA
>DAIETB010000209.1:0-2307 GCA_027345925.1 Sulfuriferula sp. | reverse complement strand
ACCGGAACGCCACAATATCTGTAGCAGAAAACGGGCAATCGCGCCCATGCTCCAGACCGCATCTATACTGCCGTGGCCGACACGCCCAATTATATTCTGTTTGGCGGATTTCATGGTAGCCGTCCTATACCGAGATCGCTGGCATAATCCGGCGCCGGATAATGGAAAGGGACCGGCCCGTCTTCTTCGGCATGGACGAATTGATGCACGAACGGCAGATCGGAGGCCCGGATCTGTTCCGGCGTTCCTTCCGCCTCGACCGCCCCGTTAGATATAAAATAAATATAATCAACTATTTGCAATGATTTTTCGATATCGTGCGTGACCAGTATGGAAGTAAGTCCCAGTGCATCGGTAAGGCGACGGATCAAGTTTCCGATTACTCCCATCGAAATCGGATCGAGTCCGGTAAAGGGTTCGTCGTACATGATCAGCATGGGGTCCAGCGCTATGGCCCGGGCCAGGGCAACTCGCCGCGCCATGCCGCCGGACAGTTCGTGCGGCATCAGTGCCTGAGCCCCGCGTAATCCCACCGCATGCAATTTAAGCAGTACCAGATCATGTATCATTTCAGCAGAAAGATCGGTATGCTCGCGCATCTGAAACGCTACGTTATCGAATACCGACATATCGGTAAACAAGGCGCCGAACTGAAACAACATCCCCATTTTTCGCCGCATTTGATACAGTTCGCCCAGCTTCAGCTGATGCATAATCTTGCCGTCAACGCTGACTTCTCCCTGATTCGGCCTCAACTGGCCGCCGATCAAACGTAATAGCGTGGTTTTACCGCTGCCGCTGCCGCCCATGATAGCAATTACCTTGCCACGCGGCATCGTCAGATTTATCCCTTTTAATATCGGGCGTTCGCGATAGGCAAAAGAGACATCGCGGATTTCTATCAAATTATCGGTCGGCACATCAGACTTTAAGGCTGTAAACATGACTATTCTAACCGTATACCTCGCCGACAACAAATATATCCGATCTGACTTGTGCAACGCATTTACTAAAATCCCGTTTGGCATTTCAGGAGCTTGGTGTCATGATTGATGGCGCGACCAAAATATTCTGACTATTATGCAATTTGATCTTTTTTACGAAATCTCACAGCCACCTCAACTGCCTCGGAGCGAAGCGCTAGCATACAGTCAGACTCTGACAGAAATTGCTCTGGCCGACCGACTCGGTTTCGGCTGCGCATGGATGGTCGAACATCATTTCATGCGCGCCTATTCGCATTCTTCGAAACCCGATCTGGTGCTGGCGGCAGCCAGCCAGCTGACCGAAAAAATCCGCCTGGGCCTGGCGGTAACGCCTTTGCCTTATCATCATCCGGTGCACGTCGCCGAACGCATTGCAACCCTGGATATCCTGTCGCAAGGCAGGCTGGAATTCGGTCTGGGCCGCGGTTTTTCACCGCAGGAATTTCAGGCGTTCGGCGTAGACATGAGTCAAAGCCGAACTTTAACTGCGGAATCTCTCGCTATTTTACGCCTGGCGTTCGCGCGCCGGCCGGTGAGTTTCCGCGGCCAGCATTTCCAACTCGACGAATTGGACATCGTGCCGTCACCGGTGCAAATGCCGTACCCTCCGTTATGGACCGCCGCGGTCAGTCCCGATACCTTCGTCTGGGCCGCGCAGGAACAACTCGGCATGCTGGCGGGGCCATTCAAACCCTGGCTCATGATCAAGCAGGATATCCGCCATTATCTTGAAGTCTGGCGAACCACCGCGCCGCCGCGCATCGGCATGACCGTCGGTATTTTATGCCTGCCGGACGGCAAACGGGCGCGAGCGTTGGCGAAAGAAGCGCTGGTATGGTTTTATCGGCAATTATTCGCGACCACCCTGCCGGTACTGGAACGTTTATACCCCAGTTACGAACATTTCCACGAACTCGGCAAATTCCGTAATTTGCTCAAACTGGGCATCAATCTGAAATTGCTGGAAACATTCGGCATGGCCGTCGTCGGCACACCGGCCGAATGCATAGACGCGCTGCAAAAATACCGCGACGCCGGCGTCACGCACTTGCTCTGCGCGGTCGGTGCCGGCGCGCTCCCGACCGAAGCCATCCAGGAATCCATGCACTGCATTGCGGAAGACGTCATGCCGGCTTTGCGGGCCTGAACGCGATGCGCCTGTTTGTTAGCGGCAGCGCCAGCCACCTTGCCCGCGCCCTGTTGCCGCGCCTGTGCGATGACCGGGTGATCGAAGCGGTGCTCGGGCTGGATAGCCGGCCGGGATGGTTTGAGCACCGCAAATATCGCCACATCCAGGCGGATCTGCGCGCTGTCGATCCCG
>DAIETB010000208.1:0-14358 GCA_027345925.1 Sulfuriferula sp. | reverse complement strand
CCTCAATTTCGATCTGGTAACGGGTTTCTCGCTGCTGCCCTTGCAGATTTTTTCACTGGTTGGATTAGGCTTGTCCGTATTGTCGGCTTTTTTCGTGATTTATCTGGCATTGCGTCGCATTTTTATCGGACCGGAAGTGGCGGGAGTATTTACGTTGTTCGGCATCCTGTTTTTTCTGATGGGCGTGATTTTATTCGGCATCGGTTTGCTAGGCGAATACATAGGCCGGATTTATCTGCAGGTACGACAACGGCCGCGCTATCTGATCGAGAGCATGCTGGGCAACGAGGAATAGTCCGATGCGCGCTGTAGTATTTGCCTATCACGATGTCGGAGTGCGTTGCCTGTCGGTATTGCTCGATGCCGGGGTAGACGTCGGCCTGGTCGTCACCCATCAGGACGCACCGGGCGAGTTGATCTGGTTCGAGAGCGTAGCCGAACTGGCGAACAGCCATCGTATTCCGGTCATTACGCCCGACGATCCGAATACGACGGCCATTGTGGCGCAAATTGCCGCGCTGCAACCCGATTTCATATTTTCCTTTTACTACAAACTGATGCTCAAAGCGCCTCTGCTTGCCATTCCTCAACGCGGCGCATTGAACATGCACGGTTCGCTGCTGCCGTACTACCGCGGCCGGGTGCCGGTCAACTGGGCGATCATCCACGGTGAAACGCAGACCGGGGCTACGCTGCATTACATGACCGTGAAGCCGGATGCCGGCGACATCGTGGACCAGACGGCCGTACCGATTCTGGCGGACGATACCGCCGCCGACGTATTCAAAAAAGTCGTTTGCGCGGCCGAAATCACGTTGCATAGATCCTTGCCGAATCTCAAGGCAGGCACGGTGCGCACCTTACCCCAGGATCTGAGTCTGGGCGGCTATTTCGGCGGACGAAGGCCGGAGCACGGCCGCATCGACTGGTCGCTTTCCGCGGCAGCCATACATAATCTGATTCGTGCCGTCGCACCGCCTTATCCCGGCGCATATACCACTTTGCTCGGGAAACCTTTGCGGGTATTGCGCAGTCGAATTATCGACTTCGATTCAAACAACGATGCCAAGTCCGAACTTTTTTGCGATAATCATGCCTGTTACGTTCGTTGCGGCGGTGGTGGGACGCTGCAATTGCTTAAAATGGAATGGGATGGAAGAGCCGTCCATCCCGCTGAACTCGTGCGCCATATCGGCGATAAATCGATATTATTAACATAATCAACAACTTAAGAGATGCTCATGAAAAAAATCCTCATTCTGGGGGTGAACGGTTTTATCGGTCACCACCTGTCCAAGCGTATTCTGGAAACGACCGACTGGGAAATTTACGGCATGGATATGATGCAGGATAAAATTACCGAGTTCGCCGAACATCCGCGTTTTCATTTTTTTGAAGGCGACATCACCATCAACAAGGAATGGATCGAATATCACGTCAAGAAATGCGACGTCATTTTGCCTCTGGTAGCGATAGCGACTCCAGCCACGTACGTCAACGATCCCTTACGCGTTTTCGAGCTCGATTTCGAAGCCAATTTGCCTATCGTGCGGCAATGCGTCAAATACCGCAAACGCATACTTTTTCCGTCGACTTCCGAAGTCTACGGCATGTGTCACGACGAACAGTTCGACCCGGAAAATTCGGAGCTGGTGCTCGGCCCCATCAACAAGCCGCGCTGGATATATTCCTGCTCCAAACAGCTGATGGATCGGGTCATCTGGGCTTACGGCATGAAAGGCCTGCTCGATTTCACCCTGTTCCGTCCGTTCAACTGGATCGGCGCCGGCCTCGACAGTATCCATACCCCCAAAGAAGGCAGTTCGAGGGTGATCACTCAATTCCTCGGGCACATCGTTCGCGGCGAAGATATAAAACTGGTCGACGGCGGTCAGCAAAAACGTGCCTTTACGTACATCGCAGACGGCATTTCGGCCATGATGAAAATCATTGAAAACAAAGACGGCATCGCATCGGGAAAAATCTACAACATCGGCAATCCCCACAACAATCATTCGATCCGCGACCTGGCAACCATGATGCTGGATATGGCCAAAACATACCCCGAATACAAGGACAGCGCTGCAAAAGTCCATATTGTAGAAACAACGGCGGTAGATTATTACGGCAAAGGTTATCAGGACGTGCAAAACCGGGTTCCGAAAATCGACAATACCATGCAGGAACTGGACTGGAAACCTGAATTTACCATGCAGCAGGCACTCGAGCACGTATTCGAAGCGTATCGCGGCCAGGTAGGAATGGCGCGAGCGCTAATGGATTAAGGCGGAATTCCGCGCGTTTCTCACTCGCCGGCCACTGCCGGCGCACTTCCCTGCCACTTTCAGGACGACTTCAGCATGCGTATGCTTGCGTTAAAAATCGATGTCGACACCTATCGCGGAACGCAAATCGGCGTTCCGCGCCTGGCAAAAATACTTAAACGCTATCATGCCGGCGCTACCTTCCTGTTCAGCCTGGGGCCGGATCATACCGGTCGAGCCGTAAAGCGCGCTTTACGCCCCGGCTTCATGAAAAAGGTATCGCGCACCTCCGTACTGGAACATTACGGCTGGAAAACCCTGCTCTACGGCACGCTTTTACCCGGTCCCGACATCGCCCGCAAATGCGCGGACATACTACGCGATATCGCCGCACAGGGCTTCGAAACCGGCATACATACCTTCGATCACGTCAAATGGCAGGATCATGTCGCCCGCCAGAGCCGCGACTGGACCATTGCCGAAATGAATAAAGCCTGGCAAAGCTATCGCGCCGTATTCGGCAAGGATCCGGTTACGCACGGCGCCGCCGGATGGCAAATGAACGACGCTGCCTTTATTCAGGAGCAGCAGTGGGGGTTGGCCTATTGCTCGGATTCCCGCGGCACGCATCCGTTTATTCCGCTCTTGAACGATGGAACCAGAGCCTGCCCGCAACTGCCGACTACGCTGCCTACTCTGGACGAACTGATCGGTTGCGGCAATATTAACGATACCAACGTTGCCGAAGCGCTGCTGCAGATGACGGCCGATGACAGATCTACGGGTCATGTTTATACCTTGCACGCCGAACTCGAAGGCATGAAACTGGAGCCGGTACTGGATAAGCTCTTGCGCGGCTGGCAATCCCAGGGCTATAAGCTCGTCAGCATGGCCGAATATTATGCGGCGCTCGACATCGAACGCCTGCCGGTAGAACGCGTGATTCAAGGCAGCATCGCAGGCCGCTCAGGCACGCTCACATTGCAGGAACCCGCTCGCTAATTCGTATGTTTCGTCCTATTCCGTTATTTTTTGTAATCGTTCTAGCTATCGCATATGTATTGCCGGGCCTGGTCGGCCATGAGCCCTGGAAACAGGATGAAAACTACATTTTCGGTATCGTGTATCACATGCTGCAAAGCGGAGACTGGGTAGTACCGCAAAATGCCGGCGAACCGTTTATGGAGAAACCGCCTTTATATTATTGGGTCGCAGCCGGCCTGGCGTGGCTAAACCGCAACTGGCTGCCTTTACCGGATGGGGCGCGTCTCGCCAGCGGACTGTTTACTTCTCTGACCTTATTGTTTACCGGACTTACCGCGCGGCATTGCTGGGGAGCCGGGACAGGACGTTATGCCGTCATTGCGCTCATGGCCAGCTTCGGCCTGCTCTACGAGAGCCATTTCATGATCGCCGATGTGCCGATGCTGACCGGCTTTACGATTGCATGCTACGGTTTTGCGCTGAGCCTGCAACGACCGCTACGGGCTGGGCTCTGGCTGGGCATCGGTACAGGCATAGGTTTTCTCGCCAAGGGGCTGCTGATTCCGGGTGCGATCAGCGTCATAGCCGTTCTGCTGCCGGCGCTCTTTTCAAACTGGCGGCGACGCGAGTACGTCAGCACCCTGATTGTTGCCGGCATAGTTTGCCTGCCCGCCCTGCTGATCTGGCCGGTCGCGCTGTACCTGCGTTCTCCCCGCCTGTTTTACGACTGGTTCTGGCTCAATAACGTAGGACGTTTCCTGGGATTTTCCGTGCCGCAACTGGGCGCCGACAATTCCGTCGATTTTTGGCCCAGAACCTTGCCCTGGTTTACTTTTCCGGTTTTACCGCTTGCGCTGGTCAGTCTATGGCAACAGCGCAAGCAATTGCCCTTTAATCCCTCGCTGCAGCTCGGTCTGGTTGCCTTTCTGACTTATGCGCTGATCATGCAATTTTCGGCCTCGGCGCGCACCGCTTACGGTTTGCCCATGCTGACAGCGCTTGCGCTGCTCGGAGCGCCTGCGGTACTTACCTTACCCCGGCGCATCAACCGTTACGGCGATTATTTCTCGCGTCTGCTTTTTGCGCCGCTGGTGGTCGTCAGCTGGTACGTATGGGGGCAAATGACATTGCGCTCGTCCACACCGAAGTGGCCGATGCTCGAACGTTATTTCCCCATGGATTTTCATATGCCCTTGCAATGGCTGCCGGTCATGTTCGCTCTATCGGCAACCCTGATCTATTTCCTTGTCTGGTTCCGCTTGCCGCGACTGGCGAGCCGGGCTGTGACCAGTCTAGCGCTCGGCGTCACGATATTCTGGATCATGTTCGGCACCCTCTGGCTGCCGTGGGTGGATTATGCAAAAAGTTATCGCAGCGTATTTATCTCCATGCGGCCTTACATCCCGGCGCTCAGGCAATGTGTGGCCAGCGAAGGACTGGGAGAATCAACCCGGCCGATGCTTGAATATTATCTGGGAATACTGACCCTCCGTCGCGAATTGCATCCTGGCGCCTCATGCGATGTATTGATTATCGACGGCAGGACTAAACCTGTGCCGCAGTCGGTCGGCAGCGGATGGAAATTGATCTGGAGCGGAACGCGGCCAGGCGATGACGAAGAAGAATTCCGGCTGTACGTCAAATCTCCCGCTACCGGCATTACGAAAGTTCCTTCCGTCTGACGCGAGAATATGAATGTTTCCTGAAAGTTTTATAAAAAAGCTATTCGGGCGATCATAAATTACGGTATTCTTTTATCTTCCTTAGTTATTCAATATTTTCAGATAAGGATACTTCATGAATTGGAATAAACTGTTTCTCTCTCTTGCATGCACGACCTTTTCCGCTACGGCGTTTGCCAACATCACCGATATCAAGGCCGCCAATAATCAGGCTGCCATTCAGTATGTTTCGACCCAGGTCAATTACACCGAAACCGGCAACGGACTGTACGGTCCGAGCGGCGCAACGCTGGATACCGAAAATGGCGCAGTTCCCGGCGTGGGCATATTTATCTCAACCATGCAGGACTGGTGGCTCGGCAACGACTATCTGGAAGTTGCCTACAGCCGCAATAGCGGTTCTACCAATTATATCGGCGGTGCCGCTGACGGAAGCACGCCATACGGCAGCATCTATTCGCAAGATAGCGCGGTAATGATCGATTATGACATACGCTACGGCAAGGGCTTCATCCTGCGAGACAATGTCATGCTGACACCCTATGTTGAAATCGGACACCATGAATGGGACCGTGGCGTCAATGCGGGAGAAAACTATACCAACAAATACTATGGCGCAGGCGTCCTGGGGCAATATTCACCGGTCAGAAAACTGGTTTTCACCGGCAATGCCTTTGTCGGCAGAACATATCATGCAACGATAGATTTGCCCCCTGATCCATATGGATTCGGCAGCGGAATGTCCACCGATCTCGGCAGCTCCAATCTCTACAAAATCGGATTGGCGGCAGATTACGCCCTGACACCCGATATCCATGTCAATGCCGGCATAGATTACAATCAGTTCAAATACGGTTACGGAGCATTAGGCAATACCGGATATGGCGAACCGAACAGTTCTACCCGTTATACTACCGTCAAAGTGGGTTTGGGTTATGCTTTCTAAAGTACGCTAAGTATTACGTATGACGGTACGCGGTTGCCGTTACAGTGCTTGCTGACTTACGGAAATATAATGTCCAGCCATGATGCGGTATGAACCGGCGATCGCAAATACATCAGCAAGGTTTGATTTGCTCAAACAGAGAAAATCGGATCACATTAATGATCGATTATTAATTTCTTGTTGCATGGACCCTATTCATGCCTGAAGGCCCGACCATAGTCATTTTGAAAGAAGAGGTCCAGCCTTTTACTGGACAAAACGTTATTTCCGTGTCCGGCAACAGCCAGATTGACCAGACCCGGCTAAACAACCGTATTGTCATCGCTTTCAAAAGTTGGGGCAAACACTTTCTGATCTGTTTCGATGGGTTTACCCTGCGCATTCATTTTCTATTATTCGGTTCGTACAGGATAAACGAACGTAAAGATACACCCGTAAGACTTAACCTGACCTTTCCCGATGGTGAACTGAATCTGTATTCATGCTCGGTTAAATATCTCGAAGGCGATATCAATACGCACTATGACTGGAGTGTCGATGTCATGAATGCGGATTGGAATCCAGAAAAAGCCAGACATGCTCTCGCCACCGCCTCCGGCAAAATGATTTGCGACACGTTGCTGGAACAGGATATTTTTGCAGGCGTAGGCAATATTATCAAAAATGAAGTGCTGTATCGCGTCCATGTACATCCGGAATCATTGACCGGCAAACTGCCAGAATTAAAAATCACGGAAATCATTGAGCAAGCGCGTATTTACAGTTTTGAATTTCTGGCATGGAAGAAGCAATACGAACTCAAGAAACATTGGTTGGTCCATACCAAAAAAACATGCATACGTTGCAATTTGCCGCTGTTACGAAAACACACAGGCGTGAAAAAACGTCGCAGTTTTTTCTGTGAGAATTGCCAGATGTTATACCCATGAAACAAACGGAAATCATCACCGGCTGTTCAAGCTTTTACAATCGAAAATGGACAGGCGTTTTTTATCCCGACGATTTATCGACAAAAAACTGGTTTGCCTATTACTGCGAACATTTCGATACGTACGAACTCAACGCAACGTTTTATAAATTCCCTACCGTAAATAGCCTGCATGCCTGGTACAAGAAAAGTCCGGACGGATTCATATTTTCCGTCAAGGCGCCCAGGCTCATCACGCATAACAAAAAATTTGACGACTGCACACGTGAAATCAGCGAATTATATGCAGCATGTCTGGACGGAATGAAAGACAAGTTCGGCTATGTGTTGTTTCAGTTGCCGCCCAGCTTTCATTACAGCCCGGAAAGACTGCAACGGATCGTCAATCAGCTTGATTCCGATATTCAAAACGTCGTTGAATTTCGTCATGAAAGCTGGTGGAACAAGGATGTATACGATGCCTTCATCGATAACAAGCTTATATTTTGCAGCGTTAATCATCCAACGCTGCCTACGGCTATAATCGAGACTGCAGCAACCGGGTACATACGCTTGCACGGCAATCCAAATATGTTTTATTCGGAATACAGTCTTGAAGCTTTGAACACGCTGTATACCGCTATAAAACAAACTGCAATTCTCGATAAGGCAATGGTTTATTTTAATAATACTGCCGGTACCGGCGGAATTATTAATGCTTTGGCGATGAAAAATCTGTAAGCAGCTACCGGTTCATTTCCTTTTTTTTAAAATTTTCCCGACTTGCGCGTAGCGCTACCTGCATAACTTCTTATCGCGAATCTCTGCATTTTTTTGTCACATTAATTTCAATTATTTATAATAAAATTATAATAATAAAAATAGATAATAACAAGGTAAATTAGCATTTTACGCATCAGTAAATAACAGCTTATTTCATAGCAAAATACTGATAATTATAAATAATTTATAAATCAATTTGACAAAGGAATAAAATGATCAACAATAAAATTCTTGTAATGACCGTTGTTTCATTCGCGAGCTTTAGCGGACTTGTACACGCGGAGGGGGTGGCAGCTTCGATATATGCCGGCATTGAAGAATATCAATGGGAAGAATATGCTCCTTCGGGTCAACAACTGATGAAGGTGTCGGGACCTCGCGTGCGTATAGGCCTCAATATCGCCCCTCCGATACATAGCTCCATATTCGCGCTGGACTATGACATTTCGATGTATGAAGGAACCATGAATTATTCATCGCAGTTGACCGACCCCAATACCGGTGCTGCGATCCCCCTTTCAAGCGATATTGCCTACATGGGAATGGACACTCATCTTGATGGAATTTATACCGGGTTTGGCGAACAGATCGAACCTGTTGTGATGCTCGGTTTCGAAGGCTGGCGGCGTAGTCTCGATAGCCGTTTCATTACCGACAGCGCCGGAAATACCGCCACCGCGGTTGGTTATGCTGAAAACTGGTCCATGGTCTATACCAAACTCGGCGCCCGGGGGAAATCCGGCAGATTTACATGGCTGGCCGGACTGAAGCTGCCGCTGTCCGTGACGGATACGGCAGATTATCTGCAAACGACGGCCCACCCTAAAGGATTGTTGAGCGAATACATAGGCGGAGATTATGCATTCGCCTCCGACTGGAAAATCGGTGTCAACTACGAAAATACACGCTTCGGACAATCCGATCTCACCGGCAGCATAGCGGGACCGAATTCAGTTTATCAACCGAAATCAGACGAAGGCGTATTCATGCTATCCCTGCATAAAGCAATATGATATCCGGATAAGGTAATCCTGAATGTATCGCCATAGCTGCTGGACAAATCACGGGGCAAGAAGCTTATGATACTGGAAAAATTATTGTTCGTAATTCATGAAAAAACCAACGTAAGCGATATTCATATCACCGTCAACGAACCGGTTTTTCTCCGCAGTCCAAGCGGCTATGATCCATTAGACGAAGAAATCGTTAACGCCGAAGATATCAATGAATTCATTTCCAACGAAGCCATGGCCGGCAAAAACTGGCGCACCGAATTAGCTGCTCAAGGCGGAAAGCTCGATGGTGCGGTAGATTTGACGCTATCCAGAATACGTTACTCGATTTATGAAACCGATGGCGTCATGCACAATGTCAATATCGTCCTGCGTATCATACGCAGCGACATCATTCCTGCAGACAATCCTCCCAGCCAGAACATGCTCAAAGAGTTCGCCCTGAAAGGAAAAGGTCTCATCATCATTACCGGCCCTACCGGTTCCGGAAAGACTACTACCCTGTCCGCTCTTATCGATCGCATCAATAGCGACCGATCCTGTCACATCATGACCATAGAAGATCCGATCGAGTATGTACACAAAAAGAAAAAAGCCATTATTTCCCAGCGGGAAATAAGCAGCAACCTGGATAGCTTTGCCAGCGGCATCGAAGGCGCGATGCGTCAGCGGCCCGACGTTATTGCAGTAGGCGAATTGCTCGACAAGGATACGGTTGAAAGTCTGTTTCGCGCAGCGGATTCCGGCCATATGGTACTTGCCACAACTCATGGCCGCAGCGCCAAGGATGTCATCAACCGTCTTTTAGGATTTTTTAATGTAGACGAACGTGAACAGCGCCGGCAAATTTTCGCGTCCTGCTTAACGTGCATAGCGAGTCAGGTGCTCGTCCCATCGCTCGACAAGGAAAGTTGGGTGCTCGCATGCGAGATTCTGGTCAACACACCCGGCGTACGTTCGATGATAGCCAGCGGAAACCTGAATCAACTTCCATCCATCATGCAGCAAGGGCGTGTTGATGGGATGAACTTGCTCAGCAACGATTTATTGCGACTGGTCAGAGAAAACAAAATATCGCTGCATCATGCCCGAATGGCTTCCTACGACGACAATATCTGAAACTGATCATAATTCTGCCAGCTCCCGTGTTTAGCAACTGAACGCCTTAAACTTCAATCTATGGAAATGACGCCATGACAACCTATAAATCAATAATTACCTTATGGCTGATACTGGCCGCAAGTACCGCATCGGCCGTTACTTCCGGCTTATCCGATCAGGAATATTTCAGCGCACATCTGGACTGGTCGATACAGGGAGAACGATCCGGAGATTCAAAAACAGGCAGCCGGATTATTTCGGGTAGTCCTCCAATAATCGTGCCCATTGAAGTAGCGCGAAATGATTACGATACGCGCAATTCTGAAAGAACCTATGTCACGTATACCAAAACCAATCCGGCGACAAATAAGGTGTTTACAGGCAGAACCAGCGGCTTTGGCAGTCCCGCCGACATTCTGCATAAAATGGATGCTACTCATCACATGAATGCGCACGGATTCGGTCCCGCGCAACTGAACCGGGCTTCAAATAACAAATACGTAATCCGCTCGCAAGCCAAGCAATTGCGTAAAACTTACAGCGCTACTGACAGAAATGCCAAATACAGCAACCTGATACCGCAATAGCACAACCATGCTGCCTACGGTTTTAAATTAAAAAATCAAAATTTGCGGATTGTCTGCCTCATTGCGAATTGCGTATTGAACGCGAACATAGCACAATGCGCACATTCCGTATTTTCATCGATTTCATATTCCATGATAGATAATGCACAGCTAGCCGTTGCCGTACACCAGAATGTTGCTGCCGCCCTGCATGAAGATATTGCTACGGGCGACCTGACAGCCCTGCTTATTCCTGCCGACCGCAACGCTTCTGCCCATCTCATCTGTCGCGATGCCGCAGTAATATGCGGCCGCCCCTGGTTTGAGGCCTGTTTTCGCATGCACGATTCCAGTTTCAAGGTGAAATGGCATGCCGACGAAGGACAGCCGGTTTTACCGGACCAGATTCTGTGCGAATTCAGCGGTAACGCTCGCGCCCTGCTTACAGCCGAACGAACCGCGATAAATTTTCTGCAGACGCTTTCCGCTACCGCTACCGCAACGCGCCATTTGACGCAATTGACGCAAGGTTTATCCACGTTAGTGATGGATACCCGAAAAACCATACCCGGGTTAAGGCTTGCCCAAAAATACGCCGTGCTGACCGGCGGCGGAAGCAATCAGCGCATCGGCTTATTCGACGGGATACTGATCAAGGAAAATCACATCGCCGCTGCCGGTGGTATCGCTGCTGCGTTAGCCGCCACTCAGAACGCTGCCGTTCCGGTACAAATCGAAGTCGAGAATCTTCAAGAACTGGAAGCCGCGCTACAGGCCGGTGCCGTATTGATATTGCTCGATAATTTCGATCTCGACCAACTGCGCGCAGCGGTCAAACTTACGCATGGCCGTGCCATACTGGAAGCTTCGGGCGGTATCGACATGACGAATTTGCGCGCAATTGCCGAAACGGGCGTACAACGCGTTTCCATCGGTTCGATCACCAAGCATATACAAGCGGTAGACCTGTCGATGCGCATGGATTAATGCCGTACTGCGAGCCGGATGATAAACTACGGCCATGACCCTACAGTTAATAATTTCCGATCTCATCCCTCCCGCAGAAATGACAGCTTCCTTACTAGGCGATTTGCAGTTGCCATCCTTGAGTGTTTTGCTGGCTCGCGGTTCCCGTAACGAAGTTTCCGACGCCGGGAACCCGGAAGCTGTGCTGTGCAAACATTACGGCATAAAGCGGCAAATCGACTGGCCGATGGCTCCGTTCACTTTGCTGGCTGATGGCGGCGAACCGGACAAACATTATTGGCTGCGGGCCGATCCCGTACATTTGAGAGCCACCCGGGAACAGCTTATGCTGGTCGACAGCGGAGCATTCAATCTTAATCAGAACGAAGCAGAGCAGTTTGCCCAGGCCTTCAATCTGCATTTCCAGACTGACGGTTATACGCTTTATCCTTTGCATCCAAAACGCTGGTATATGAAGCTATCGCTGCCTCCGCGAATCACGACATTTTCCGTCAACGCAGTCACCGGCAGACATATCGATGCCTATCTGCCCAAAGGGGCCGATGCGCTGGACTGGCATCGATTCTACAACGAAATACAGATGCTGTTTTTCAGCCTTCCCATAAACGAACAACGCGAATCGCGCGGAGAGCTCGCCGTCAATAGTCTCTGGTGCTGGGGGGGAGGAACAATGCAGCTCGGTCTGAACCGCAACGACGACATGCTATGGGCTAACGACAGCGATGCCCGCGCGCTTGCTGCAGCGACCGGCAGCCCTTACGCGCATTTGCCCGCCAATGCCGGCAGCATCGACAGCCCGGGGCTGGTATATCTCGACACCCTGTCCGGTGCCGCACAATACGCCGACTATCAAGGCTGGCGCGAAGCATTGCTGGAAATGGAAAAAAACTGGTTTCATCCTTTGCTCGCGCGATTAAAATCAGGCAAGCTGTCTTCGTTACGGATCACAACTTTCGCCCGCGACCATACCGTAAACTGGGAAATCGGCCGCGCAGATTTATACCGATTTTGGCGACGCGCCAGCGTCACGCAGTCCTTGACCCTGCCATCGAATGCATAAACAAGTGCAAGCGCGTCAGTCGAGCAAGGTAACGACTTACTCTGCGCGCTGGTACATCTGCAAATAAGCGGTTTTCTCCAGCGGCGGTACACGCGCTACCGCCAGCATATCCTGCAGATGCGCCGGCGTACTGATTCCGGCCAGAGAGGTTCCGACTCCCGGAGTCGATCGGTTAAACTGCAAGGCGCGTTGCGCATGATTTTTCAGCATCGGCATGGCCTGCTGCACCGGATCCATCGCCTGCTTGGCGAGATGCCCTTTAAACATGGTATGGCTGGCCATCAAATACACGCCCAGCTGATGCGCCGCCTGAATAGTCGAACCGATATTGCCCTGGCCCGTAGTCTGGCTGAATCGGGTAAATCCCTCCTGCATCACCTGATTAAACGGCATCTGAACGACCTTGAACTGATGTTTGGCCTGGTCGTCCTGCCAGATGGCGCGTGCCGCTTTCTCCGCATGACCTTGCATCGAAGTAATCGATTGAAATAGCGGGTTGTCGGTTTCGACACGGAATCCATCGAAGGTGGAAATGCCGTAATAACGCAATTTTTTATCTTTTACCGCCTGTTCGAGCACCATGAACACTTTTTCCAGCTTACGGTTGAGCTGATCCTTGCCGATCACCGGAATATGGACTTCAGGCTGGTCGATCAAAAAAGCGTCCAGTGTTTCCACACCCAACAACTGGCGCGACAATTCCAGCTGAAAAGCGATATATTCGGGACTGATGCAATGAGCTTGGGTCAAGTCCTCGCTACGGCCCAATCCTTTGGCGACGACTTCCTTCTGAAACCATGCGGCCAGGTCGGCGGGCCGCTCGTTGCGAAAACTCAGAAAACCGCCTTTGGAAACCAGAAACATCTGTTCTCGCGCAACGCCGGCTTCCATAGCACGACGGATACCGAAACCGACTGCCGCCGCCGAGCGTCCGTAACGATAATGCGCACCGGTATCGATGACGTTGATTCCGCTGGTCAGTGCTTCGGCCACTATGTCGACATATTGCGCATCGACTTCGTCGGTCGGCGCTCCGGGGAAAGTACCCAGCCCTAACGAAGACAATTGCAGATGTATATTAAGAAAATCGCTGTAATGACCTTCGGCGCACTCTTTGCCAAAAGTCGTCATATAATTTTTAGTGGCTCGCATGGAGCAATAACCGGGTATCAAAGTCGTAGTCATGGCGTATTCGCGAAAAATGGATGTTGTTGAATGAGAGTAATCAAATCTTGAATTTCCGGGCGCACAAATGATGGCGATAACGCATCAACGCGAGAATAAAATAGCTGTTCGAAATGCGGCTCTTCTTCATCCATATCCCAGTCCACAGCGTGCAGGGCGGCCACACCGTCGGGGGGGATGATCTCCGGTAACGTGCGTCCGGACAGTAATGCCCATAAACCGGTCCAGGCCCGGGCCAGCACCAGAGGATGATACCCCCCTCCTCCCGTCACCAGCAATCGCGGCGTACCGTCGCTGTGTCGTGGGCTGGTTTCAATTACGGTTTGGGTTATAGCCAGAAATGCCTGCGTAGTCAAACCCAGTTTACCCAGCGGATCGGCGAATATCATATCCGTTCCGGCCTGCAAAACCACCGCGTCCGGCTTGAAACCCTGTAGTACCGGCTGCCATACGGCATCGAACGTCTGCCGGTATTCCGCATCATTGGTGCCTTTCGGCAAAGGAACATTCAGACTGGTATGGCTCGCTCCGCCGCTATCGCAGCACTGTCCTCCCGTAAACGGGTACGCGTAACGGCTGTCCATATGCAAGGATAAGGTAAAAACGTCCGGGTCGTCCAGAAACGCCGCTTCTACGCCGTCGCCGTGATGGGCGTCGATATCGACATACAGCACTTTCCAGCCAGCATGCCGCAAGCGCATGATGCCCAGCACGGTATCGTTAAAATAACAGAAACCCTGCGCCTTATCGGGCCGGGCATGATGCATGCCGCCGGCCGGATTGAATCCTATCCGCCCGCGTATGACTTCTTCCGCCGCCTGAATGGAAGCGCCTGTAGCCGTTGCCGGAATAGTGAAAAAACGGTCGAAATACGGGTTTT
>DAIETB010000189.1:0-8398 GCA_027345925.1 Sulfuriferula sp. | reverse complement strand
TTCAATTTGTGTCTTACCGATATGCGTTTGCCCGACGGCGAAGGTCTCGAAATCGTGCGCTATATTCAAGCCGAGCGGCCCAAAGTTCCGGTAGCGGTGCTCACCGCCCACGGTAATACCGATAATGCCGTCGTCGCACTGAAAGCGGGCGCATTTGATTACATAAACAAACCGGTCACGCTGGAACAATTGCGCACACTGGTAAAATCGGCGCTGAAATTGCCCGGAGACGTCCGTGCCGGCGAGCATGAACTGATCGGCAATTCGCCCGCCATGCAGCAGGCGCGCGAATTGATCGCCAAGTTGTCGAAAACCCAGGCGCCGGTTTACATTACGGGCGAATCCGGTAGCGGCAAGGAGTTGGCCGCGCGTCTGATTCATCAGCAGAGTAGCCGGTCGGAAGCGGCTTTTATTCCGGTCAATTGCGGAGCTATTCCGGAGAATTTGATGGAGTCGGAATTTTTCGGTTATAAAAAAGGCGCATTTACTGGTGCCGAAAGCGAACGCGACGGTTTTTTTCATGCGGCCAACGGCGGCACCTTGTTTTTGGACGAAGTGGCGGATCTGCCTTTGTTGATGCAAGTGAAATTGTTGCGGGTAATCCAGGAAAAAAAAGTACGTAAACTCGGCAGCACGACAGAAGAACCGATAGATGTGCGCATCATCAGCGCCACGCACCAGAATCTCGCCAAACGGGTGGAATCGGGAAATTTCCGGCAGGATCTGTTTTACCGGCTCAATGTCATTACGCTGAAAATGCCGGCTTTGCGCGACATGCGGGAAGATATCGCTGAAATCGCGTTGACCTTGCTGCAGCATCTGGCGAGCAGCGCCAGGATACAAAAACCTGCTCTGACCCGAGCGGCGGCGTCCGCTTTGGCGCAATACGATTTTCCCGGTAATGTGCGCGAACTGGAAAATATACTTGAACGTGCGCTGGCCTTAGCCAACGGCACGCAAATCGATGTGGGCGACCTGCATCTTACCCCTCGGGCTGAAGAAACGGTCGAAGAAGACCGGCAGGGCGGTTCCAAATGGCCTCTGCAGGATTATCTGGATAAACTCGAACGCGATGCGATACAGGAAGCCATGGAGAAAACCCGCTACAATAAAACCGCTGCGGCGCGGCTGCTGGGTATTACTTTTCGTGCATTACGTTACCGGCTGGAACGGCTCGGCATGGAATGAGATCCGGTTGTACAGCCGCAGTCCCAGATAAATAAAAGCGGTTTACCGTAGCAAGGTAAAGCCGAGATAAGCGAGATACAATCCGCCGTTTACCCATAAATGCCAGACGCGCAGCGCGCCTTTGGCCAGCAGCAGTCGCAACCATAATATCGCTATCAAGGTTACGGCTATTCCCGACAAGACAGCCGGTTGCGGAATCCAGGGCGTCAGGCTGATGCCGATAGCCGGCAATAAAGTCCCCTGAAAAACCAGCGCGCCGGTAATGTTGCCAAAGGCCAGCGTATCTTTCCCTCCGCGTATCCACAGTATGCTGTTGATTTTTTCGGGCAGTTCGGTAGCGATAGGCACGACCAGCAGAGACAGTATCAGGGCGGATATGCCGAGCAAGGGCGCTGCCTGCTGTATGCCGTGGATAAAGCTTTCCGAACCGGCGACCAGAAGCGCGAGACCCAGCAGCAACTGAAGCAGGATGGTGTAATAATTGGTCGGGATACCGATTTTGCTCAGCAACATGGTTTTGGCGGCGGCGGTACCGTGACCTTGCTCGACGAGTGCGGCGGAAGCGCGCAATGTCAACACGATATATGCGACATAGATGGTAACCATGGCGAAGGATAGCGCGTAGCGAATGTACTGGCGGGTATGCGGGATGTACATGGCGACGCACGCCATGCCGAACGCGATCAAAAAGACATTCATGTCGCGTTTGAGTCCGCTCGGTTCGGCTGCGAATTCGCCCATTACGCCCCGTTTGCGCAGGCTTGCGAAGCTCATCAGCGATAACGATAAAGTTGAAAGCATGAGCGGGGCGCCGAGAATGGCGCCTACGCCTATCTCCTGATTCACCGCTGCGTTCGACGTGCCGGCGAATATGGCGAGCAGCGGCACCATGGTTTCGGGCAGCGCCGTACCTACGGCGGCGAACAGGGAACCGGTCACGCCTTCGGAAATATGCAGTTTTTCGCCCAGATGTTCGAGTGCGTTAACGAATATTTCAGCCGCGATCAGGATCGTGAATAAAGCGAGGATCAATTCCAGAAACAGCATGATTTTCCCCAGGAGATAAATTATTGTAAATTATTTCGGTAAAAAATGCGCCGTAATGCGTAAATCGGAGCCGACCTGCCGCAGGTCGGCTATGCGTAGCGACTGTCTTTGCTCCATGCTTGCCGGAGCGGGTAAATTGAACAAGTCGAGTGCCGCAGCGCCCAGCAAAGTCGGTGCGAGATACATCAGCCATTCGTCCGCCAGCCCGGCGGCAATCAGACCGGTATTCAGTCCCGCTCCCGCTTCGGTCAGAACCTCGTTGATGCCGCGTTGCGCCAGCAGCGCCATCAATGCGATCAGATCTACTCTGCCTTCCTGCTCCCGCACTTGCAACAATTCCGCACCGGCCCCAGCTAATTGTCGCTGCCGTTCGGTATCGCCGTGCGCATAGGCGATAATAACGCCTGCGGTTTGCAGAATCTGTGCGTTTGCCGGCGTCTGCAACCGGCTATCGACGATAATGCGCAGAGGTTGGCGCGACGTTTCGATGTCGCGTACAGTGAGCTGAGGATTATCCGCCAATATCGTTCCTATCCCGGTCATCACCGCGCACGAACGCGCTCTCCAGCGATGTACGTCGAGCCGTGCGGCGGCGCCGGTAATCCATTTGCTCTCGCCGTTCGCCAGCGCGATCTTGCCGTCCAGCGACGAAGCGGTTTTAATCCTGAGCCAGGGGCGTCCGTGGCGCATACGCTGAATAAAACCGATATTGAGCTGGGCCGCCTGGTCTTCCAGCAAGCCGGAACTGACGTCTATGCCGGCCGCCTGAAGACGGGCCAATCCCTGTCCCGCGACGAGCGGATTGGGATCTTGCATGGCGACGACGACGCGCTTGACGCCCGCTGCGATCAGCGCATCGGCGCAAGGCGGGGTGCGGCCGAAATGGCTGCACGGTTCCAGCGTGACGTAGACGGTCGCGTTGCGCGCCCGGTCGCCGGCCTCGCGCAGCGCCAGTACTTCGGCGTGCGCTTCGCCGGCGCGGCGATGCCAGCCGGTGCCCGCTACGATACCGTCATTGACGACGATGCAGCCGACGCGCGGATTCGGCATCGTGCTGTATAAGCCGGCTTCAGCCAGACGCAAGGCATCGGCCATGTAGCGGTGATCGTCAGCGCTCCACACGGTTTCGGTCCGGTTCAGGGCTGTTTGTCCAGGTCTTTGATCATATGCCGGAAATCCTCGACATCCTGAAAGCTTTTATATACCGAGGCAAAACGTATGTACGCGATTTTGTCGAGCGGTTTCAATGCTTGCATGACCATTTCTCCCACTAGCCGCGCCGGTATTTCGCGTTCGCCCAAAGACAGTACCTGTTTGACGATGTGCTCGATAGCCTGATCGACGTATTCGGTCGGCACCGGACGTTTGTGCAGCGCGCGCCGAAAACCTTCACGTAATTTTTCCGCCGAAAATTCTTCACGGCTGCCGTTCGCTTTTACCACTTGCGGCAGTCTGAGCTCGACCGTTTCGTAAGTCGTGAAACGTTTGTCGCAAGCTCCGCAGCGCCTGCGCCGCCGTACCGAATCTCCGGCTTCGGAAACTCGCGAGTCGATGACATGCGTATCGAAGGTACCGCAAAACGGGCATTTCATGGCAAACGGCTCCTGACGATCCGGTTCTGTCTAGCCGTAGACCGGATATTGTTTACACAAGGCCTGAACCGATGCGGTAACCCGTGCCGTCACCTGCTCGTCGGACGGAGCATCGAGAACGTCGGCGATCAGATGCGCCAGTTGCTCGGCTTCCTGGTCGCCGAAGCCGCGGGTGGTCATAGCCGGTGTGCCGATGCGTATGCCGGAGGTAACGAAGGGTTTTTGCGGATCGTTCGGAATGGCGTTTTTGTTGACCGTGATGTGAGCCCGGCCCAGTGCGGCTTCAGCTTCCTTACCGGTAAGATTTTTCGGGCATAAATCGACCAGAAACAGATGTGAATCGGTGCGACCGGATACGATGCGCAATCCTCGCTGCTGCAATACCTTGGCCATGATGCGCGCATTGGCGATGACCTGTTTCTGGTAGATTTTGAAATCGTCGGTCATCGCTTCCCTGAAAGCGACCGCCTTGGCCGCTATGACGTGCATCAGCGGACCGCCCTGCGTACCCGGAAAAATAGTCGAGTTCAGTGCTTTCTCGAATTCGGCGCGCGCCAGAATGACGCCGCCGCGCGGCCCGCGCAGAGTTTTGTGGGTGGTGGAAGTGACGAAGTCGGCAATTCCGACCGGATTGGGATAGAGACCGGCGGCGATCAATCCGGCATAATGCGCCATATCGACAAACAGATAGGCGCCTACGCTGTCGGCGATCTGGCGAAAACGCTGCCAGTCGATCACGAGAGAATAAGCCGAAGCGCCGGCAACGATCATTTTCGGCTTATGTTCTTGCGCCAGCCGTTCGACCGCGGCGTAATCGATTTCTTCGGTTACGGGATCCAGTCCGTAGCTGATTGCGTTGAACAGCTTGCCGGAAAAGTTTACCGACGCGCCGTGGGTAAGATGGCCGCCGTGGGCCAGCGACATGCCCAAAATCGTGTCGCCGGGTTTCAATACCGATAAATACACTGCGGCGTTAGCCTGCGAGCCGGAATGGGGCTGGACGTTGGCGTATTCGGCGCCGAACAGTTGTTTTACGCGGTCTATGGCGAGCTGTTCGGTCACGTCGACAAATTCGCAGCCCCCGTAATAGCGTTTGCCGGGATAACCTTCAGCGTATTTGTTGGTCAATACCGATCCTTGCGCTTCCATCACGGCAGGGCTGGTATAATTTTCAGAAGCAATCAGTTCGATATGGTCTTCCTGGCGGACGCTTTCGTCTACCATCGTTTGCCAAAGGGCGGGATCGGTGGCGGCGATGGTGTCTTGAGACTTGAACATGGGAAAATATCCTTAAATGTAATGGAATAAGAGGCTAAAATACCGCGAATTTTGTATTTTATCACGGCGTAGTGTTGTCAATATGCGAAAAAAATTAATAACAGGTACGCACAAATAAAAAATATTGCGTATAATTTTCCTACGAACGAAAAATTGTTTCGTTTGTCCACGCTTACGCTTTTTCAGGCGTGTGCAAGTTTACTTGATTTTTTATGATTTAAAATTTTGGAGATTTATAATGACCCGTTCCCTGCTGATCGCTGCCCTGATGGCTTTAACCCTGACCGCTTGTGGCAAGAAAGAAGAAGCACCAGCTCCGGCTGCTGATACCGCTGCTCCAGTAGCTCCTGCTGCACCTGCCGCTCCTGCCGCCGATGCTAACGCACCTGCTGCTGCACCAGCCGCTCCTGCCGACGCTACCGCTCCTGCTGCTCCTGCTGGCGATACCACTGCTGCGCCTGCTGCTCCTGCTGGCGATTCTACTACCACTACTACTACTGGTCCTGCTGCCAAGTAATAGTGTCTGTTAACAAAAGAGCCGACTTCAGGGTCGGCTTTTTTGTTGTCCGTTTTTTGCGCTGAAGTGTAATATATGCATTAACCCTCCAGAATATTCGGTGGAAATGACCGAACATTCCCGGTGAAACTTTGTTTGCAGCGGAATAGAAGCTTTATTCCATGAAATTTCCTTGAGAAAAAAACATGAATCGTACGATGAATGAAACCGTTTCGGACAGACAGGTTTATACCGATCTTTCCGCTTTGGGGCTGATCGCAATACGCGGAATTGACGCGGTAACGTTTCTGCAAGGCCAATTTACCAATGATGTACGTAAATTATCGCTGCAACGCGCGCAATATAGCGGGATTTGCTCGCCCAAAGGGAGGCTGCTGAGTAATTTCCTCTTATGGCAGCATGCCGATACCATTTATTTGCAATTGCCGATGACGCTGCAGACGTTTTTGCTCAAGCGCTTGTCGATGTATGTTTTGCGTTCCAAGGTGCAGCTGGCGGAAGTGGCGGAACAATGGTTGCGTCTGGGCATCGCCGGCGCGGAGGCGTCGAATGTCGTCGAAACGCTGATGGGTAAGCTGCCGGTTGAGGACATGAGCGTCGTAGATAGCGGGGCCGCTACCGTTATCCGACTGGCTGCCGACCGGTACCAGATCAATGTGCCAGCTGCCGAAGCCGGAGGTTTTCTGGCAAAGGTTGCCGCGATCGCTGAGCCGATCGATCCGGATCGTTGGCAGTGGCTCGAAATCCGGGCCGGCATTCCGACCATTGTTCCGGCGACCCAGGATCAGTTCGTCCCGCAAATGGTTAATTTCGATCTGACCAACAGCGTTGATTTTCAGAAAGGCTGTTATACCGGGCAGGAAATCGTCGCCCGTACCCAATATCTCGGAAGATTGAAGCGACGTATGTACCTGGTTCATTGCAACGCCGAGATGGTGGCCGGAGATGAGATTTTCAGTCCAGAAATGGAAGGGCAGGCCACCGGCATGATAGTTAACGCCCAAGTTTCGCCGGCGGGTGGATGGGATGCCCTGGCCGTTGTGCAAATCAGCAGTGCCCAATCGCAGCCTTTACACGTCAAAGCGCCCGATGGCGCATTGCTGGCTCTGGGGCAATTGCCTTACGCTGTGGCTTGATTGTGAACGAACCTGAAATTCCCGCGACGCCGGTATTGGGCGCTGACACCGTTTATCCGGCCGAATACGATCCGGGGCTGCTGTTTCCGATTCCGCGTCAGGATAAGCGCGATGAATTAGGCTTGACTTCGGTGTTGCCGTTTTTTGGCGCCGATATCTGGAATGCTTATGAAGTGTCGTGGCTCAATGCACGCGGCAAGCCGCAAATTGCGATCGCCACGGTGATCGTTCCGGCGGATACGCCGAACCTTATCGAATCCAAATCGTTCAAGCTGTATCTGAATTCGTATAATCAGACGCGCATCGCCAGCCCTGAATTACTGACAGCGCAATTGCGCGCCGATTTGAGTGCGGCGGCGGGAGCGACGGTTCAGGTCCGTCTCGCTTTGCCCGAGGCGTTTTCGACCCTGTCGCTGGGAGAATTGGCCGGAGAGTCGCTGGATCGACTGGATATCGATATAGACAGCTATGCGCCCGATACCGCCTGGTTAACGGTGCAAAGCGATACGGCTATCATGGAGCAGACTTTGGTGTCGCATCTGCTGAAGTCGAACTGCCCGGTCACCGGGCAACCGGACTGGGCGAGCGTCCAGATACAGTATGCCGGCGCACCGATCGATCAGGCGGGACTGTTGCGCTATCTGATCGGATTCCGCAACCATAATGAATTTCACGAACAATGCGTAGAACGGATTTTCGTCGACATCCTGCGCGCCTGCAAACCGGTCAAACTGTCGGTGTATGCGCGTTACACGCGACGCGGCGGTCTGGACATCAATCCCTGGCGCACCAACTTCAGCGCAGTTGCGCCGCCTAATTTGCGTCATGCCCGTCAATAAGGGCTCGTTATTGCTGTAAAAACCGCTCGACAATCCGCTTGCCGTCGATAAACATCGCTATATCCGCTGCGGCGAGCGCTCGTGCCATCTGCCGTTCGAACGCGGCTTCGTCGCCGACATTTTCGTACACTTCCATCCAGGTTAGCGGATCGTCGCTGCGTTTTAGCAAATAGCCCGACACTCCGCTGCTGCAAGTCAGGCGTGCCTGCATGCCGCGAATGAGCAGTTCGGTTTCGGCGTCGTCGGAGAGGACGCGATAATAAATATAATAATTCACCTTAATTCACCGAGACCTTTGCACGATTACTGCGCTTGTTCATATTGCGTTAAAAGATAGCTCAAAATCCTCATGTGCTATGTGTACATTCCGGTTTTTCGCCTCATCTGAACGGCGCTCGCTACACCGTACAAACGTCTCGCCCTGTCTATCCCGTACAGATCGGATTACATTCCCGGCATCATGCCTTTCATCCCGCGCATCATTTTCGCCAGTCCGCCTTTGGACATCATTTTCATCATTTTCTGCGCCTGTTCGAACTGTTTGAGCAGACGGTTGACCTCCTGCACGGACACGCCGGCGCCGGTAGCGATGCGACGTTTGCGCGAAGCCTTGAGCAGTTCGGGCTTGCTGCGTTCCAGCGGAGTCATGGCGTTGATAATGCCTTCGATCCGGTTGACGGCTTTTTCGTCTGCGCCGGCCGGAATCGCCGCACCCGCTGCGCCAGGAAGTTTGTCCATCAGCGCGGAAATTCCTACCATTTTTCGCATTTGCTGAATTTGCGCCTTGAAATCTTCAAGGTC
>DAIETB010000187.1:0-6908 GCA_027345925.1 Sulfuriferula sp. | reverse complement strand
TTCCACATAATAGCTGTGGACGAAATAGAATCGCGCTTCGTCGGCTATACCGTGCCAGAGCGCGTGGGGCATGGCTTGATGCACTTCGTTCCAGCCCATGTGCGGAACCTTGAGACGTTCGTTGCGGTTGTCGTACATGGCGGCATCGGCGAAACGGCGCACGCGTCCGGGCAATATGCCTAATCCGGCCGCATCGCCTTCTTCGCTGTGCTCGAACAGCATCTGCATGCCCAGACAGATGCCCAGAAACGGTTTGCTGGCGGCGGCATCGCGCACTGCTTCCACCAGACCGCGCTGCCGCAACTCGTGCATGCATTCGGCCATCGCACCTACGCCGGGAAAGACAACGCGAGCGGCATCGCGGATGATGCCGGCGTCGGCGGTGACTGCGACGACGGCATCCGGCGCTACGTGTTCGAGGGCTTTGGATACGGAGCGTAAATTACCCATGCCGTAATCGATAACGGCAATATCGACCTTGCTGTTCATCCTATAGCGTGCCTTTGGTGGAAGGCACGCCGTTCATGCGGGGGTCGACCTCGACCGCCATGCGCAAAGCGCGGCCGAATGCCTTGAATATGGTTTCGGCCTGATGATGCGCATTGACGCCGTGCAAATTATCTATGTGCAAAGTGATGCCGGCGTGGTTCACCAGTCCCTGAAAAAATTCGTGGATCAAATCGACGTCGAACTGCCCTATGGCAGCGCGGGTAAATTCGACCCGATATTCGAGGCCGGGGCGACCGGATAGATCGAGCACCACGCGCGACAGGGCTTCGTCCAGCGGAACGTAAGCATGACCGTAGCGCCGCAGACTTTTTTATCGCCGACTGCCTGCGCCAGCGCCTGACCCAAGGCAATATCGATGTCTTCAACGGTATGATGCGCGTCGATATGCAAATCGCCCGCCGCCTCGATGCTGATATCGATGATGCCGTGACGGGCGATCTGGTCGAGCATATGGTCCAGAAACGGAACGCCGGTATTAAAAAGTCCTTTGCCTGTTCCGTCCAGATCCAGCTTTACGCTAATCTGCGTTTCCAGTGTATTGCGGGTAATTTGAGCTGTACGCATAATATTTGTAGTGTATCTTAGGGCTCGTTAATTAACAACTTGAGATGCCCTGCGGCGCAACGGTTTCCGCCCCTCCCGATACGATCCCGGCCAGAATGTCCGTCAGCGCCTGACATTGCGCATCGGTACCGATGGTAATGCGCAAAAACGGCGCAATGCGTTGCGGCTGGCGAAAATGACGGACGATGATATGCCGCTCGCGCAACAGGGACGCCAGGCGTTCACCCTCGAATTGCGGATGCCGGGCGAAAATAAAATTCGCCGCCGACGGCAGCACGACGAAACCGAGCCCGTTCAAATCGGCCACCAGCTTGTCGCGGCTGCGGATAATGTGCTGCCGGGTCGCGTCGAAATACGCTTTGTCCCGTATCGCCGCAATCGCCCCCGCTTGCGCCAGCTTGTCGAGCGGATAGGAATTAAAACTGTCTTTTACCCGTGTCAATCCTGCAATCAGCTCAGGATTGCCGAGTGCGAAACCGACGCGCAAACCAGCCAGGCTGCGCGATTTGGACAAAGTATGTACGACCAGAAGCTGCGGATAGCGCGCGATCAAGCCGACCGCGGATTCGGCGCCGAAATCGACATACGCTTCGTCGATGACCACTGCGCTGTCGGGGTTCGCCTGCAACAAACGCTCTATCTCCGACAGCGCCAGCGGGCAACCGGTCGGCGCGTTGGGATTGGGAAAGACAATGCCGCCGTTGGGGCGCATGTAATCGTCCACGCAAAGGCGAAAATCGACCGTCAGCGGCACGGTGGCATAAGCGATATCGTAAAGGCCGCAATACACCGGATAAAAACTGTAGCTGATGTCGGGCAGCAAGATCGGCAGATCCTGCTTGAACAATGCCAGAAAAACATGAGCCAGAATTTCGTCCGAACCGTTGCCGACGAATACGCACTCGGCGGCTACGCCGTATTCGGCCGCAATCGCCGCTTTGAGCGCTTCGCTGTCGGGGTCGGGATACAGGCGCAAACCGTCGCCTATTTCTGCCTGCAAGGCTTCCAGCACTCGGGGGCTCGGGCCGTAAGGGTTTTCGTTGGTATTGAGCTTGATCAGATCGGCCAGCTTGGGCTGCTCCCCGGGAACATACGGGGTCAGCTTGCGCGTAACGGCACTCCAGTAGCGACTCATGGATATCAGGACTTAACTAAACGATATTCCGCCGACCGCGCGTGCGCTTCCAATCCTTCGCCGTACGCCAGCGTGGCGGCAATGCGGCCCAGCGTTTGCGCGCCTGCCGCGGAAACGCGGATCAGGCTGGAACGCTTCTGGAAATCGTACACGCCGAGCGGGCTGGAAAAACGCGCCGTGCGCGAAGTAGGCAAGACATGATTGGGCCCGGCGCAATAATCTCCCAGCGCTTCGCACGTGTTGCGGCCGATAAAAATCGCACCGGCATGCCGTATTTTCGGCACCCAGCTATCGGCGTCTTCCACCGACAGCTCCAGATGCTCGGGCGCGATGTGGTTGGCGATCTGCACCGCTTCTTCCAGATCGCGTACGGCAATCAATATGCCGCGGTCGCGTAGCGAAGCCTCGATGACCGCGCGGCGCGGCATGTCCGGCAATAATTTACGGACGCTGGCGACGACCTGCTCGATATACGCCGCATCGGGACACAGCAGGATCGACTGCGCCAGTTCGTCGTGCTCGGCTTGCGAGAACAAATCCATCGCGATCCAGTCAGGATCGGTCTTGCCGTCGCAGATAACCAGGATTTCCGACGGACCGGCCACCATGTCGATGCCGACCGTGCCGAATACCCGGCGCTTGGCGGCAGCGACATACGCGTTGCCGGGACCGACTATCTTGTCGACCTGCGGGATCGTCGCGGTGCCGTAAGCCAGCGCTGCTACCGCCTGCGCGCCGCCGATGGTAAAGACGCGGGTTACGCCCGCCACCGCCGCCGCCGCAAGCACCAACTCGTTCTGGATGCCGTCGGGAGTCGGCACCGCCATGATCAGTTCCCGCACCCCGGCAACGTGAGCCGGGATCGCATTCATCAGTACCGACGAGGGATAGGCCGCCTTGCCGCCCGGCACGTACAGACCGACGCGATCGAGCGCCGTCACCTGCTGGCCGAGCATGGTGCCGTCGGCTTCCTCGTAACTCCACGACGGCATGAGCTGCCGCTCGTGATAATCGCGCACCCGCTGCGCCGCGGCTTCCAGCGCTGTACGCTGTTCGGTGGGCAGATTCTCCAGCGCCGTCTGCAACCGCGCCGGCGGCAGTTCGAGCTCGCTCATCGCAGCTACGTCGAGACGGTCGAAACGTCGCGTATATTCAAGTACCGCCCGGTCGCCGTCGCGCCGCACCTGCCGCAATATTTCCTCGACGGCGCTTTCGATCGACGCATCCTGCCCGCTCTCGAAAGCCAGCAAATGATCCAGCCGAGTTTGAAAATCCGCGGAACGGGTATCCAGTTTTTGTATCGTTAACATGGCAACAGGATGAACAATAGATTTAACAAAAAAGTTATTATACTGACAAATCAAGTTTGCTCACACCAGCCCGGCAGAAAAAGCGCCGATGCAACAAGAATGCTCTTAAAAAATATCAATCAAGCAGGGCTGCCTGGGAGGCGTCAGCGATACAAAGCAAACCTGCGACAGCGCATCACGAAATATTTACCTGGCAAGCGTTGACGGTAAGGCGCTTTTGCATTACTTTATGAGTACAGCCACAGACTGCGAGGATATTGCCATGGCCACACTGACCGTTACTGTACGAGGACAAGTGACGCTTAGAAAAGAAGTACTGCAACACCTCGGCATCAAGCCGGGAGAAAAGATCGAACTGGATTTACTGCCAGACGGGCTAGGCATACTCAAAGCCGCCCGACCTGTTGGAACGATAGCCGGTTTCGTCGGATTGCTCTCGGGCCGGACAAGAAAAGTCGCCACGCTTGAAGAAATCGACGAAGCGATCAGGGAAGGCTGGGCCGGTAAAGAATGAAGATTGCCGTGGATACCAACGTCCTGATCCGGACTGTCGTATGCGACGACCCCGCGCAAGCGCGTGTCGCCACGCAGATATTATCCGATGCCGAACTGATTGCGGTCGCGCTGTCGTGTCTGTGCGAATTTGTGTGGGTATTGCGCAAAGTCTACGACTTTCGGCCAGCCGATGCGGCCACCGCGATCCGCGCGCTACTTGCCGCCGCAAACGTGGCGGTAAACAGGCCGGCTGTTGAGGCCGGCCTGTCGGTACTCGAAGCTGGCGGGGATTTCGCCGATGGCATCATTGCCTACGAGGGGAGTTGGCTCGGCGGCGAAACCTTCGTATCCTTCGACAAAAAAGCCGTTGCACTTCTCGCGGCGCAAGGACTATCCGCACAGCTTTTGTAAGCAACCGAATTCCAGACCGCCAGAAATGTGTTGATTCGCAAAAAATATGCGCTTGCAAAGCTTGCCGCGCCGTCAATTCGGGACGAAGGAAGCACTGCAATTAACAAGGACGCCCATCCTGCCAAATATCGTTTCCATAACGCAAGTTTTTAACGTTATCATTAACCCCATACTTTCGTTACTGTCGGCACTTAAATCATGTATACCTTCGAAACCCTGCCGATCGCCAACCAGTTTGCCGGTCTGCCGCCGCATTTCTACAAAAAAACATCGCCCACGCCGGTGCCTGAGCCGCGCCTGCTGCATTTCAATGCTCTGGCGGCCGAACTGATCGGCCTCGACCCCGCCGAAGCGCAGCGCGCCGATGCGGCGGAATATCTCAGCGGCAATCGCCTGCTCCCCAATTCGGAACCGGTGGCCGCGTTATACGCCGGTCATCAGTTCGGCTATTTCGTGCCGCAACTGGGCGACGGACGCGCCCTGCTGCTGGGCGATGTACGCGGTCCGGACGGCATGTGGGAACTGCAGCTGAAAGGCGTCGGACCTACGCCTTTTTCGCGCGGCAGCGACGGGCGGGCAGTCTTGCGTTCGAGCATACGCGAGTATTTGTGTTCGGAAGCCATGTTCGGCCTCGGCATACCGACGACGCGAGCCTTGTCGCTGGTCGGCAGCCCTTTGCCGGTGTATCGCGAAACCGAGGAAACCGCTGCGGTAGTCATGCGCATGAGCCCGAGTTTTCTGCGCTTCGGCTCGTTCGAGGTATTTTTTTATCGCGGCCAGCCGGAGGAAATCCGCACACTGGCAAACTTCGTCATCGACCATCACTACCCCGAATTCGCAGACGCTGCCGATAAATATCCGCGCTTTCTGGGCGCCGTCGTCGCCAGTACGGCCAGGCTGATGGCGCAATGGCAAGCCGTCGGCTTCAGTCACGGCGTGATGAATACCGACAACATGTCTTTGCTGGGTTTGACGCTCGATTACGGCCCGTTCGGTTTCCTCGACCATTACGATCCCGGATTTATCTGCAATCATTCCGACGAAAGCGGACGCTACGCCTTCGACCAGCAGCCGGATGTGGCGGCCTGGAATCTGACGCGGCTGGCGCAAGCGCTGACGCCGCTGATGCCGGTGGAAGCGGCCAAAGCCGAACTGGACCGGTTTCCGGCGCTGTTCGCCACGGCCTATATCGATCTGCTCTGCGCGAAACTCGGTTTGCCGGCCGACAAAAATCATGTGCCGCTGCTCACCGACTTGCTGAACCTGCTTGCCGCGAATCGCACCGACTATACGATATTCATGCGCAAACTCTGCGATTTCAGCACCGATCCGCAAAACATTAATACGGCCTTGCGCGATTTGTTCGTCGATCGTCCGGCATTCGACGCCTGGGCCGTCAAATATCGCGAACGCCTGCTCGCCGGTTCCGCCAGCGACGCAGAACGCGCAGCCGGAATGCGGCGCGTCAATCCCAAATATATTTTACGTAATTATCTGGCCGAAAAAGCGATCGCAGCGGCCCGTGATCACGACGACATGAGCGAAATCGACCGCTTGATGCGTGTGCTGCAAAGCCCGTACGACGAACATCCAGACATGGAAAGCTACGCCGCGCCGCCGCCCGACTGGGCGCAGCACATCAGCGTCAGCTGTTCGTCGTAGCGGTTTTAAAAAACGGGATTGCGTTTTATTTATGCCGCAATTGTTTGCATGCATTGATCAGACCGTTGGTCGAACTGTCGTGACCGTTTATTTTCTTTTCGTTCGCCAGGTCGGCTTCGATTGCACCGGTAAGCTGCTTGCCCAGCTCCACGCCCCACTGGTCGAATGAATTGATGTTCCAGACCACGCCCTGCACGAATACCTTATGTTCGTACAACGCGATCACGGCGCCCAGCGTATACGGGTCGAGCTGGCGGTATAACAGCGTGCTGGTGGGCCGATTGCCGGGAAAAATCTTGTGCGGCAACAGCATCGCCAGTTTTTTCCCGGTCACGCCGCTGCGCACCAGTTCGTCTTCGGCTTCCTCGCGCGTCTTGCCCAGCATCAGCGCTTTGGTTTGCGCAAAACAATTCGCCTGCAACACCTCATGCTGATGATCGACCGGCCGCTGCGACTCGGCAGCGATCAAAAAATCCGCTGGTACGATGCGCGTGCCCTGATGCAGCAACTGAAAAAAAGCATGCTGCCCATTGCCCCCGGGCTCGCCCCAGATAACCGGTCCGGTCTCGCACCGACTGGACTTGCCGGCAAACGTGGCGCTTTTACCGTTGCTTTCCATTTCCAGTTGCTGTAAATACGCCGGCAAGCGGGCCAGATATTGGTCGTAGGGAAAGATCGCCTGGCTCTCGGCATCCCAGAAATTGTTATGCCAGATACTGAGCATGCCCATGATGACGGGCAGATTCCGGTCGGGAGGCGCAGTGCGGAAATGCTCGTCCATGGCATGAGCCCCGCTCAGAAAATCCTCGAAACGATCCATG
>DAIETB010000043.1:0-9036 GCA_027345925.1 Sulfuriferula sp. | reverse complement strand
ACGGCGGCAACGAGCTGACCACCACGCCGTATCCGACCTCGCCCTACCCGTCCGCCATTCCGCCCGCGGTGACCGTCGCCGGCGCCAACGGCATGCGCAACCTGTACGACTTCGTCGCCACGCTGACCGCCACCAGCCAGTTGTCGTTCGTCGTGAACTACGATTACGGCAACCAGGCCAACGCCACCTTGCAGAACGGTGCGATCGGCACGGCGACCTGGGACGGCGTGGCCGGTTACATCAATTACCAGTTTAACGACCAGTGGCGCCTGTCGGCCCGCGGCGAATATTTTAACGACCAGAACGGGTTCCGTACCGGCATCGCGCAAAAATGGAAAGAAGGCACCCTGACGCTCGCGTACATGCCGACGGCTCATGTCGAACTGCGCGGCGAACTGCGCCAGGATCGCTCCAACGTTGCTTCTTTCATGAACTCCTCCGGCGTCGGCAAGGACAGCCAGACTTCGGAAGGGCTCGAAGCGATCTATAAGTTCTAAATACCGTACCGCTTTTTTAAAGGAGATACCATGAAATTCGTTACGGCAATCATTAAGCCGTTCAAGCTCGACGAGGTGAGAGAAGCGCTTTCCGCCATCGGTGTGCAGGGTATTACTGTCACTGAAGTCAAAGGTTTCGGGCGGCAAAAAGGGCATACCGAATTATATCGGGGAGCTGAATATGTGGTGGATTTTCTGCCTAAAGTCAAAGTAGAAGCGGCGATTGCCGACGAACTGCTGGATCAGGTAATCGAAGCCATAGAGAAATCGGCACATACAGGAAAAATCGGCGATGGCAAGATTTTTGTTTTCAACCTGGAAGAAACCGTGCGGATACGTACCGGCGAATCTGGACCAGAAGCATTATAAGGGGAGAGCGACATGAAAAAATGGCTTGTTGCGTTAAGTATGTTATTTGCGATAGGGATAAACGGTTCGTCTTTTGCCGACGATGCCGCCCCTGTCCCGGCGCCGGGAGCGTCTGCGGCAACTGCCGCGGCTGCACCGGTGTCTCCCCCGAGTGCGGCTCCGGCAGCGTCTGCGGCAACTGCTCCAGCGCCGACCCCGGTCCCCAACAAAGGCGATACGACGTGGATGATGATTTCTACGGCTCTGGTAATATTGATGACCATTCCGGGTCTGGCGTTATTTTACGGCGGTCAGGTGCGGTCAAAAAACATGCTGTCGGTATTGACGCAGATTTTTACCATCTTTTGCCTGATTGCGGTGTTGTGGATGGTTTACGGCTATTCGCTGGCATTTACCGACGGTGGTTCCATGAATAACTGGATAGGCGGAACTTCACGGTTTTTCCTGAAAGGACTGGACGGCAATGCCATGTCGGAAACCTTTAGCAAAGGCGTTTTTATTCCCGAAATGGTGTTCATGATTTTCCAGCTGACGTTTGCTGCGATTACAGTGGCGCTGGTGGTCGGCGGTCTGGCCGAACGGGTCAAGTTTTCCGCGCTGCTGGTATTCTCAGTGCTGTGGTTTACTTTCTCCTATCTGCCGATCGCGCACATGGTCTGGTATTGGGGCGGCCCGTCTGCTCCCAATGCGCCTACCGGTTTTCTGTTTGGTAAGGGCGCGCTGGACTTTGCCGGCGGTACGGTCGTCCATATCAATTCCGGTATGGCGGCATTGATGGGTGCGCTGGTGCTGGGTAAACGTATCGGTTACCGCAAGGAAGCCATGGCCCCGCACAGCATGGTCATGACCATGATAGGCGCTTCGCTGTTATGGGTGGGCTGGTTCGGTTTCAATGCCGGCTCCAATCTGGAAGCGACATTTACCGCAGTCCTGGCAATGGCTAATACCATCGTCGCTACCGCAGCGGCAGGACTGACCTGGATGTTTGTCGAGTGGATGGTTAAAGGCAAACCGAGTTTGCTGGGCGTAGTGTCCGGAGCGGTGGCAGGTCTGGTGGCGGTAACGCCGGCAGCGGGTTTTGCCGGTCCCATGGGCTCTATCGTGCTGGGCATGGTCGTTGCGCTGGTCTGTTTCTGGAGCGTTAACAGCCTGAAGAACTGGCTGGGTTACGACGACACGCTGGATGCTTTCGGGGTGCACGCCGTAGGCGGTATCGTCGGCGCATTGGGTACCGGTATTCTGGTCAATCCATTGCTGGGCGGTTCCGGCGTGTTCGATTACGTTGCCAATAAAATTGCCGCGTTCGATTTGACAGCGCAGATGATCAGCCAGTTATGGGCAATCGGCATCGCTGTAGTCTGGTCCGGCGTAGTAAGTTTTGTGTTGTTCAAGTTGATTGATATGTTCATGGGTCTGAGAGTTTCCGAAGAAGATGAACGCGAAGGTCTGGACACCACCTCGCACGGTGAGCGCGCTTACAATATGTAATCGCATCGAAAAAACGAAAGGGGAAGGGCGCTCTCGCGGGCGCCCTTTTTTACGAATATCGAGAGCGCGAAAAGCGCGCGGAAATTGTTTGCTGCGGGCTATTGCGCGTCGTTGCGGGACAGCATTTCCTTGAGTAACGGCACTGTTACCGGACGTTGCGTCTGCAGTGAATGGCGGTCGAGACTTTCGATAGCACCGATCAGCGAGGGTAAATCCCGCCGCCAATGATGCATCAGATATTCCGCCACTCCGTTCTGTAATGTAAACCCGCGTTGATGGGCAATCCGTGTCAGCGCACGCAATTTGTCGGTGTCAGATAAAGGATGCACCTGATAAACCAGATTCCAGGCCAGCCGGGTAGTCAGATCTTTTCGCAGCGGTAAAAGCGGCGGAGGCGCGCTTCCTGCTGTGATCAATCGTCCGTTTGTTTCTCGTATATGATTGATAAGATTGAATAGTTTTATCTGCGCGGCGGCATTCAGGCGATCTGTATTATCGATTGCGATCAGATCGAATTCGACGCAGACCGTTCCGGCAAAATCCGCTGCGTCGAAATACGCAGCGCTCCGGCCGAATTTATGTGCAGCCAGCACACACGCCTTTAACAGATGGGTTTTTCCGCTGCCGACAGTTCCCCAAAGATAGACTTGGGGTTCATGAATATGCTGTTGCGCCGTAACCTGCAAAATATTTATCAGTTCGGCGTTTTCGGCAATAATGAAATTTTCAAAACTCGGAAGAGGTTCCTGCGCGATATCAAGTATAAGTTGTTGCATCGAGCCTGTAGCGATTTATAAAGGTTGCCGGGATGCTCCCGCATCGGCCAGGCGTTGCAGGTAGCGATTCCAGAGCATGTCCTGATCTTTGCCGATTTCGTACAGATAATCCCAGGAATAGATTCCGGTGTCGTGACCGTCGGAAAACATCGGCTGGATCGCATAATTTCCTACAGGTTCGATACCGGAAATAGTGACATCCTGTTTGCCGACCTGCAATACTTCCTGGCCGTGACCGTGGCCGCGTACTTCGGCGGAAGGCGAGTAGACGCGAAGGAATTCGTAAGGCAAACGAAACAGGCTACCGTCGTTAAAAGCGATTTCGAGCAGACGAGAGGTTTGGTGCAATTTGATTTCGGTTGGAATCGGCGTATTTTTATTTAATCCTGCCATATTAGGCTCCGGGAAAGTACGAGAGGCAATCATGCAATCGTAAACATTAGCATATTATGTGAGGAAAATCCTGATAAAAAGGAAATTTACCGATTGTTGTTCCGGAATTATAGCGAAGCAGCGCCAATCAGGGCGATCCTTTTTTTACTTCGAACAATGTGCTGGAATCGTGCATGTTTTCTTCTGAGCGCCTTTCGTCCAAAGCCGAAAGTACCTGATCCGTGTCGGCAGGTTGCTGAAACGCCTCGGCTTTAGAATCATGGCGGTTCTGAACCATCGGTAAATCGCGGCGCAATTCTTCGACTAGATTAATCAGCTTGGCTATTTTTTGCTCGCTCAACAAATTGACCTGCAATTCAAGGTTTGCTCGCTGCTCTTCGACTTTGGCGATGCGATTTTGCGATATCAGCACTATCGTCGTCGTGAGCAGCGAAGAAAGTGTGACGAGGCCTTGCAAATATACAAACGGCGGCGGGTCGAATGCGCGCCAGCCGAAACGTGGGCCGTCAATATTGAAAAAAAGCCACGAAAATATAAACAGAACCAGCAAGGCGAGAAACATCGGACGGCCGATATAATTGCTGGCTAACTCGACCGTGCGTTGCAATGGCCCGAGTTTGCTGTCTTCTCTTTGATAAAAAGCCAGTACCTTTTCGATATTCTGGTCTATTTGCTCGGATGTTTCCGTGTTCGATCGATTTTTGGTTTCCATAATAGCGCTGCGGGGCAGGCAAAATACTGTGGTTTAAATTTCGGATTCGAACGATATTATAATCTCGCGCTTGAGAGCCGATTAAAAATCAGCCTAGTGTGATTTGGTCGCACTATCTGTCCGGTATCAAACATAAAAATTATCTGTTTTTTTGACGGGAACTTGCTCAAAATCGATGAATCCGACAAAATCCATAATGGAAAATCGTTGCTGAGCCCGGCCATCCCCCATTCGGGCCAAGCTATCCATGTAGTCCTTAATCGAAGTAGAGCCCGAATATGCTACGTAAAATTTTGTCATTGTTTCATCCTGACCCTATCGATTTGCGGGAGCGTTTCCTCGAGCGTTTCGCAGGCAGGACGATAATTGTGCATCAAGGAGTTACTATCGGCTGGGTTAGCGAGTTGATGAAGGAAGCAGGCGGCGGGGCGCACTTTCGCGTAGACGTGCGCAAGCCCTTGGCGCAACGTCCAACGCCGATCGAGTGGGTAGTGCATCGACATGTACTACCGCAACGGCTGCCTATGCCCTTGTTGATTAAAATCGATGGCAGAAATTTGCTGATACGGCATCTGGTCCGCAACGAAATGCCGGTACATCCTTCCGAGATTTATTGGATGCTCGGCGAATTTCCGGATCGCATCCATATTAAGTTAACGGCGTCGGGCCAAGGATTTATAATGTCGCGAGGGATACCTGTGAGCGATAATTTCGTGGATTTCGACGCGATATTTGCGGATTCCGCCGACATTTAGCAATTGAATTCTTCCGCCCATAACAAGGCCTTGACGTGGGCGAGATTGACAGTATCGACGCTCAGGCCGGCGGCTTGCGCCAATTCGGCGATCCGGGTTTGCGGGGCATTTTCGCAAGCGATAGCGAGCCGCAGATAGGGCGCATATTCGCCTTGATCGTCCAGGAGCGCCTGTGTCAGCTTGTCGGGTAAGTTAAGATGCGCAATGGCTTGTTCCATTGGGGTATTCAACAGCGCGTCGAGGAGGGAAAAAATTCCGGTAACGAACAGGCTGTCGCGATCTTCGGCCGACAGACTGGCAGGCGCCAGGGTTTCGGTCAGACGTGCGCGGATAAGCGAATTCTGTAACAATGTCTCGCCGCGGGCGTCGAGTTTGCCGCTGGTAAACAGCAATAACGTCAGCCAGCGATAGAATCGATTGTAGCCGAGCAATATCAGAGCCTGCGCCAGCGTATCGAGCTTGTGGCTCAAACCGTTGCCGGGCGCATTGATATAGGACAGCAATTTATACGATAACACCGCATCGCGTTTGAGCACATCTTCCAGTTCGTTGATCTCGGCATGCCTTCTTGTCATATTAAGCAATTCAAGTACTCTGGCCCGGGAATTATCGATATGCTGGGGCTGGGCGGGTTGCAGTCGGGTAAAATAATAGCCTTGAAAACCGCCGAAGGCCATCAGCCGACAGGCTGTAAAGTCGTCTTCGGAAGCGATGTTTCTGGCGATCGGGACAGCGTTTGTATGCTGCAGCAATGCTATGAGATATTGGCCGAGCGCCAGTGCGTCATAACGGTCGGCATCGATTCTCACGTAATCGGCCAGTTTCAGCAGGACCGCCATTTGCTCGGTGGCGGGTGCTTTGTCTAGAGCGATGCGAAACCCTTCCCCGATCCGCTTCCGGCAATGATCGAGCGTCTGCCCGATATCGATAATCCTTGTAACGTCCAGCGTAAGTACGGTTTTGGCGCAAGGCAACTGCGAAATCCAGTCACTGTTCAAGGTGACAGGAGCTACTTCGATAAAGGCAGATTTGGTGCCGAGACTGGCCGGAATGTCCAGATCCGTTATGCTGGCAATCAGCATTTCATCGCGCATTTGCTGCAAGGTGGGCGTTTCGTCGGTATCGGGCTCGTTTCTGAGGCTGAATTCATAGGCGATAATTTGTTGCTGGGCATTCAATATCGGTTCTCTTCCGACGAATCGCCGAAGCATTTGAGGAGTGCTGGTACGTTCGCCGCAGGTATCGATCGGTAGGGCATCGGTAATTACCTGGTCGGAAATGATATCGCTGGTATCGATCAGTACGGTAGTTTTGCTCTTTACTTCGAATGCTTCCGTAACCGTAACGGTATTTCGGTCCGTTAACGGGTGAGCAACACTCTCCGTGGCGGATGTTTTCGCTGCGTTTTTTTCCGGTCCCGCTTTTAAAAACCTGAAATATTTATCGAACATGCGGCCCCCCTTTATGGCTATGATACTCTGTGGATCCGAATCCGATCAGCTCTTATCCGAAATGAACCGAAGCTGCGTCATTTTCGGTTTTAAGGTCATGTTACAATTTACCGGTAAATTGTGGCAATTTGCCTATCGTTGTCGCAGCATTCGAAGGCCGGAGCGATTTTGAGCCTGCGGGCGGCAAGGCGCCGGATAAATCTGATTCCCGTATCTGCAAGCTTTCGGGAACAGTCCGTTCGTTATTATAGTTGCCCGATAAGATGAAAAAAACCAGGAAAGTTTTTACCCATGTCAGTCGGTAAATTTTTGCAAGCATTGTCGCGCATGAGATCGGTATTGCGCGGATCTCCCCATGAAGAAACGCATCGCATGCTGCTGGGGGCGGGCGTAATCGGAGTTTTGGGGGCGTTGGCTACGGTCGGATTTCGCGAGGGAATAACCCTGGTCGAAACCCTGATCAATCGTCATCCCGGCAGCCTGGTCGCCGCCGCCAAGGCGATTACCTGGTGGCAAAGACTGCTGATTCCCGTATTTGGCGGTTTATTGGCTGGCGCAGTATTGCAATTTGGCATGCGGATGCTCCATGGAAGCAATAAAACGACCGATTATATGGAAGCTATCGTCGCCGGCAATGGTCGTATCAGCGTGCCTGCCAGCCTGTTGAAAAGTTTGTCGTCGATATTTACGGTGGGCACCGGCGGTTCTATCGGACGCGAAGGCGCGATGGTGCAACTGGCTGCAATGGTAGCTTCAGCCAGTGGTCATTGGGTGCATATGTCATTGGACAAACAGCGTCTGCTGGTTGGTTGCGGAGCGGCGGCAGGGGTAGCGGCTGCTTATAACGCGCCGATAGCAGGCGCTCTGTTCGTCGGTGAAATTGTAATGGGCAGCATTGCCATGGAGAGTTTCGGTCCTCTGATTGTAGCGTCAGTCGTTTCCAATGCCACTATCCATCATTTTTTGGGTTATGCCCCCGTCTACAGGATTCCGGCTTTTCAGTTTTATTCGGACTGGGAGCTGTTTTTTTATGCGGGCCTCGGTTTTTTGTTGGGACATCTGGCACCTCCATTCATCAAGCTGCTTGAATCCAGCCAGGCAATGTTTGCTAAATTCAATCTGCCGCTCACATTTAAACTCGGCTTGGGTGGATTGAGCGTAGGACTGATTTCCATAGTCTTTCCGCAGGTCTGGGGCAATGGTTATAGCGTAGTGAACAGTTTGCTGCATCAAAATATAGCATGGCAACTGCTTGCATGGATTCTGGTGTTCAAGATCATTGCGACTGCAGCCACTATAGGTTCGGGCGCGGTTGGCGGTGTGTTTACGCCTACCCTGTTTATAGGCGCCACTTTCGGTTCGCTTTATGGCACCCTGATCGGCAATCTGTTTCCGGCGGTGACATCACCTGCCAGCGCTTACGGAATAGTAGGCATGGGCGCATTTCTCGCAGCGACCACGCATGCCCCGCTAATGTCGATATTAATGATATTCGAGATGACGCTGGATTACAATATTACCCTGCCTTTGATGCTGACCTGCGTGATCGCTTATACGACCGCTCGGGTTTATCGCGGAGGTGAATCGATTTATGCCGTATCTTTGCGGCCTAAACACAGTCTGAGCGTCGATGCCGTTACGACCAAAAAGCCCTGAACAGATCGCGTGCAGGTTTATATCTGGATGCTGAAAAATTTAACGGGATATTATCGGACACGATATAAAATATGCGGCGTAAACTGATCGCTCGGATTGGCTGTTTATGAGTGATTTCGCACAGACATAGCCTATGCTCCAGTTAGACTCACACCATTCGCATGCGGCTGATACAGCGCAGGGTAATCAGGTTTGAACGGAACGGGGTCAGCGGATCGATCGTTTCCAGACAATTTGAATATGTCATTGTCCTCAAGGAACTAATCATGAATATTACGCCTCGCTTAATCGGCACTATTGCATTTGCGGTAGCAATAGTCTTGTTTTTATTCGGCAGCGGAACTATGACGGTCGCCATGCTGGACGGAGGAATTATGTGGAATAGTGCAATGGGCGGATTTAGCTGGATGTGGATTCCGCCCATACTCATGCTGGCACTCTTTGTGTTGTTCGTGTGGGTGATATTCGAGTTAAAAGAATAGCCTGCATTAGTTTTCAGGCTCGCTCTGGGCTCTATCCGAACATCGCTTACGGGCTTGCTCTTTCGCACGGTCTCATAGCGGTCGATCTATAGCCGGATAATGGCGCAGCGAGAGGCAAAAAATTTTACCATCAAACGGTTTATTCGCCTGTTCCTTTGCCTTGCGCCGTAGCGCTTGCCGAACAATCACAGACAATGGTTCTATTGCCATCCCACCTGGCGCAGCACCTGTATATTGCAGTTACAGGCCGGGTTGAATTCTAGTACCTGTTTGTATACAGGTTGAGGAGGAGGTCCTGAATAAGCGCCCTGCGGTCCGGCGACGACAGGGGGTTGAACATAAACAGGCGGCGGCTGCACATACACGGGTTGCGGTTGGGCCATAGAGTAACCCAGCGCACCGCCGATCAATGCCGGCGCCAGCCAGCCTATACCGTCTCCCCACCCTTCGCCGCGCC
>DAIETB010000165.1:0-3804 GCA_027345925.1 Sulfuriferula sp. | reverse complement strand
TCACAATGTTTATGAGGGTGACCTAGGCTTTTGGGGTGGCGGTGGAGGAGGGCGAACAGAAGGTGATTGCTTCGTGGTTATGATGCCACCTTTCTTTACCAGCCCTTCGGATATGATGATTTTTTTGAGGCCCCGTCCATTGTTGCCGTTGGAGTCACCGGTTCCGGTTTCATTGTCAAATACTTTGACATTTGACGAAATTAATTCGTGAAGGTCTTCAATACGAAAGAGGGCAAAATATAAACTTTACATGAGACTCATTATCATTTATATTTACAAATAAATCTGATTCTCATTAAGTTTATGAAGGAGCTGTCATGTCTTTTCGTATTTTATCGATGTCTATATTGTCGGCAGCCCTGCTTCAAGTTGGCGTTGCGTCAGCGGCCGATGCGGTGCCGGTATTGACGATAAACGGCCAGCAATTCGTGCCGCAGGATCTGGCGATACCATCCGGCGTCAAGCAGAAAGTGGTCATCCGCAATACCGGCACGATCCCTGCCGAATTCGAAAGCTATGATCTGTCGCGCGAAATCATTGTCCCGGCCCACGGCGAGGTGACGATTTATATCGGGCCGCTGGACGCCGGGCGCTATCAGTTTTTCAACGATTTCAACCACGCCATGCAGGGAACGATAACGGTGCCAGCTGCCAGGAAAGGAAACTAACATGCTGGCGACTGCGATCGTGATGTTCCGGGAAGTGCTGGAGGCGGCGCTGATCATTGCAATCGTGCTGAGCGCGAGCAAGAGCATAGCCGGTCGCGGCCGCTGGGTGGCGGCAGGCGTCGTTCTCGGTCTGGCAGGCGCATCGCTGGTTGCCGTGCTGGCCGCTAAAATCGCCGCGTCCTATTCCGGTAACGGCCAGGCCATCATGAATGCGGTAATTTTATTGAGCGCTGTGCTGATGCTGACCTGGCATACCGTCTGGATGAGCACACACGGCCGCGAACTGGCGGCGGAACTGTCCGCCGTCAGCGCTGATGTGCAGATCGGCAAGCGCCCGCTGGCGGCTTTATTGATTGTCACGATGGCGGCCGTGATGCGCGAGGGCTCGGAAGCGGTGCTGTTCCTCTGGGCCATCGCGGCGGGCGGCGAACAACGCGTCGCCATGACGCTCGGCTGGGCAGGCGGGGTCGTCGCCGGCGTGCTGGTTGGATTGTTATTGTATCGCGGTTTGCTGCGTATTCCCGCCCGTTATTTCTTTTCGGTTACCGGCTGGCTGATTATCCTTCTGGCGTCGGGGCTTGCCGCCCAGGCCGCAGGATTCCTCAATCAGGCAGGTTTGCTGCCTGCGCTGGGCAATGCGGTATGGAATACCTCGGGGATACTGAGCCAGTCCAGCATAGTCGGCCAATTATTGCATATTCTCGTCGGTTATGTGGCCAGACCTTCCGGTATCGAACTGGTATTTTACGGCGCTACCTTGCTGATTATATTGTCGTTATTGCGCTTGCAGCAACGATCCCGGACCGGGGGCGGAAAGGTGAGACCTTCGCGCGGGGTGTCAGCATAAACTCCGACGCATGAAGCTAGTGTTGTGCCGCAGCGAACTTTTTTGACTTTAATTATTT
Organism: Sulfuriferula sp.; assembly: GCA_027345925.1. GTDB lineage: Bacteria > Pseudomonadota > Gammaproteobacteria > Burkholderiales > Sulfuriferulaceae > Sulfuriferula. Next base: position 2,231 of record DAIETB010000165.1, on the reverse strand, counting down.
ATTGAAAACAAAATGAAAAAATATATCTCTCACCCTGCCCGGAAAATTCAGCGACGCTGGTCATTGGGGGGCGCCGGTGCAATTGCTGTCGCAGCGTTAGCGATGTTGTCCGGTTCGGCGGCGTACGGCGACGACTTTATCGTTTATTCGCCGTATGTCACACAAGGACAGAATGAAATTGAGTTGCGCGGATTCAGCTATAACGATCCTAATGTCAATATAAATGGCGGCGGCGGTTATGAAGTGGCGATTGCCCATGCCGTGACAAGCTGGTGGAAGCCGGAACTGTATATCGGCCGTTTCGAAATGAATCCCGGCGAACCCGCCCATTTTGCGGGGTATGAATTCGAAAATACCTTTCAGCTTACGCAACCGGGCGAATACTGGGCGGATATCGGCATGCTGGCATCGTACGAATATAACCAGCAGCCGGGCATCCCGGATGCGCTCGAATTCGGTCCGCTGATAGAAAAACGCAGCGGCCGCTTCGATCAGCGCCTGAATCTGATCTGGGAAAAGCAGGTCGGGGTCGGCGCTACGGCAAACTATGCATTTCGCGCTGCTTATACCATGAATTATCAGATCAACACACAATTCGCGCCGGGGTTCGAAGCGTATTATCGGCCGGGCGACCATGCGTACCAGATCGGGCCCGATTTAAGCGGAGAATTTGCCGGGGCTTCGGGGAAAGAATTCGAATACAGCGTGGGGATGGTATTCGGAGTAAATCAGGGCGCGCCCGACCAGACGCTCATAGTCAGGCTGGAATACGAATTTTTTTAGGCGCGGGATAGCCGCAGCCGGGATCGGCGACCCGGTTTGACGATTCCGTTGCCGGCCTAACGCACAACAGGCAGTTCCAGCCAACTGGTGGTATAGGCAGGGCTCCGGTTTTCTGTTTTCGCCAGCCACGCCTGATCGGTGCCGTTACTGGCTAAGCGGATGGTGCCCGTACCCATTTTGAGGTTGATTTTATCCAGCACCGACATGAGCTCGGAGGATTTGGCGGCTACGCCGGCTTCGGCGAACAGATCGCCTTGCCGTGTCTGCGCAGGCGTAATTTCCGACAGCATGACGCCCGCTTTCTGGTAGTCGTACCCGGGCCGGTAGATGGCTCGCAAGCCCGCCAGAGCCGCGCCGACGAGATGACTGGTACTGCTGCTGGCCTGAGCCAGCGCTATGGTTTTGCCGGGATGGTATTGAAGGGCGTCTTGCCGGTTCGGATTGGTGCGCAGACTGATATGGACGGTCGCGGCGACCGAATTCTGCCGGCGCAGTTTTTCGGCGGCGCGCGTCATGTAAGTGCTGACGGCTTCTTCCAGTTCCGCCAGTTCCGTGACGTAGCGGCCGAAACTGCGGGAACTGACGATCTGCTGCCGGGGCGGATCGATGTCGCTCAGGCCGAGACACGGTTCGCCGCGTAATTCGCGTACGGTACGCTCGACGACTACGCCGAAGCGTGCGCGCAGACGCGCAGCGTCGAAATCGCGCAGTTGCAGTACCGTCCGAATGCCGCCGGTCTGTAGCCGGGGCGCGAGCTTGCGGCCTATACCCCATATTTCGCCGATTTCCAGCTCGGCGAAGAGCGCGTCCAGCTCGGCTGCAGTCATGCTATCGAAATTGCATACGCCATGGTATTCGGCACGTTTTTTGGCGACCTGATTGGCCAGTTTGGCCAGCGTTTTGGTCGCGGCGATACCGATGCTGACCGGTACTCCTACCCATTGCCGGATGCGCTGGCGGATGGTGTGTCCGATTTGTGCAAGCTCACCCGGCATGCCGGCCAGATCCAGAAAGCATTCGTCGATGCTGTATATTTCCTGCAGCGGACTGAAATCGCCCAGTATCGACATCACCCGATTGGACATGTCCGCGTACAGGGCGTAATTGGAAGACACGGCGATTATGCCGTGTTTTCGGGCAAGCGCTTTAAGCTTGAACCACGGTTCGCCCATCGGTACGCCCAACGCCCGTGCTTCGGCGCTGCGCGCCACCACGCAGCCGTCGTTGTTGGAGAGCACGACCACGGGAACATGTTCGAGGCGGGGGTTGAATACGCGTTCGGCGCTGACGTAAAAATTGTTGACGTCGACCAGAGCCAGCATGCTCATAGACAGTTACCTGACCGTATGCACAGCGCTGGTGACGACGCCCCAGATCGTCAGTTCCTGGCCTTGCTGAAAACGCAAGGGAGCGTACTGCGGATTTTCGGCATGCAACTCGGCGACGCC
>DAIETB010000137.1:0-10974 GCA_027345925.1 Sulfuriferula sp. | reverse complement strand
TGACCAGATCGATAGACTGATCGATCACCGCATCGATATCCTTGGGATACAATCCTTCGGTGCTTATACCGAGTTCGGCCAACGCTGTTATGGCATTATCGGCAACCTTGGATTGCGGTCTTACGCCGGCGGATATGGCGTATATCCGGTCGCCCAGATCGTGATTGAGCAGAGCTTCCGCCATTTGGCTACGGCACGAATTGCCGGTGCACAATACCAGTACTGTTTTTTTAGGCATGCTGAAATTCCTGAAGCGTCAGGATGAGTTCCCGAATCGATATATTCGATTATACAGATATATAGGATTACTTCAAGTGGGTTTAACCCGTAAGATAAACTAATCGCAGCAACGCATGGGACGATTTTCCATAGTCAGCAATCGTTCAGTATCCTGTACGCACAGGGGATTGGAAAGCCATACCGGACCAAGTAATTCAAGCACCGCCGAGCACCATGCCGGCATCAGCGGACTCAAACGATAATATATCCAGGTACCCGAGCGGCGTATCGACAGGATATTGGTATCGCGCAATACGCTTAAATGTCGCGACACCTTGGGCTGGTTAATATCCAGCGCTACGTGCAGTTCGCAGACGCATAATTCGCCGTGCGTTGCGAGCAGCGCCAGAATGCGCCGTCGGGTTTCATCGGCCATGGCATCGAAAAATTCGGCTTCGGTTATCACGATACTCCGTTTTCAAATTTCGCCAGGTACAGCTCATAATGGCGTTTAAACACATTTTCCAGTTCATCTATGACTTCTTCCACCGCGACCCCATGAATGACATGTCGCGTCATCTGCGTCGAAGTATCGTTCAGCAATTTCCCCGGTTCCAGCATGGGATACGTTGCGCGCAAACGTTTTACTGCCTTGATCACGCTTTCCTGCTGTGGCCGTGGTATCTCCATCGGAGCAACGATTTCGTTGCTTGTCGCGGCTGGCGAACGCCCCGCCAGAAATTCGACAAAATCCATGGCGGTCTGTTGATGCGCCGTATCAAGTCGGCGAAAATGACTTAAAAGATTTTTTTCAGTGGGGCTCATCGTTCGCACTGACTACATTGAGGTTGAATACAGGCATTTTGTGCCGTTCCGTCATCAAATCGAGCGCCGTTACCAGCGCCAGCGAAATTTCCGCCGCCGTTTGCTGACCGACAGTCCAGTTTTTGCGCGCTTCAGCAAGAATATCGGTAATATTATCGGGCAAAGGCCGGTTATCTTCCATCATCATATCTTCGATCATTCCGGGTTTCAATTCCGGGCGAAACAGCATCCCGTAACTGAGATCGTCAGGCCGTACAGCCAGCCAGTCCCCATTGTCGTCAACGACTATCGGCTCCATTCCGGCCGGAAGTGTTGCGCTGCCGTTATACATGATCAGCATTTTTTTTCCATCGACGGCTTTTGCCAGCGGATCATCGCTACCGGCGGCGGTTTTGTGGCAGGTTGTCCAGTACGCATTGAAATACGGTTCATCGCTGACCTCGCCACCGGCATGTTGCACCAGCAGTAAAGCCCCGAAACCGATACCGACTATAGGACGGCGCATTTTTTTAAAATTACCGATCAGGCGTAATTCCTGTTCAACCCACGGGCAGGCCTCCTCGTCGTTTACAGGAAACGCCCCGCCGAGCAGCCATAGCGCATCGTGCTGCGTAGCGGTCGCGGGCAAATCGGCTCCTAAAAAGGGCCGCTGGTACTGAAAGCCGATATTACGTGACTCCAGCTGTTTTTCGATCATTCCTAAAAATTCCGAATAGGAATGCTGTATTAACATAAATCGTTTCATGATGTTTCAATACCTGTATTCAAATTTGCTTTTTTGTTGACGAATTATTTATTTCCGTATCGCTATGTTCGGACTGCAGCTATCTGTTTACGCGCCTCAATCTGGGCAACAAAACAGTGTGAACTTCGATTGCCGCAAACTTTCTGCTATATTAGTGAACCTTGATTACCCGGCTACGGTGTAGAATGACAAGGGTTGCCTATCGACCGGTTGCTTACGATAAAAATAATAAGGATGATATATTCAAACATATTTGGCGTAATGAAGATAGGTACTTATTTATGAGCGAAGCTTGGAAAAATCTCGATCTGGAAGGCGAAGGACTACAAAGCGCTAATCTAAAGCTAGTTCAAAAGATGAAGAAACGAAAGCAAGCATATGTTTTATTAGCTGCATTTCCGCTTGGCCTGCATCGAGATTACCTGAACAACCCTTGGGGTGCCTGGATATACAGAATCGGGACTGCATTATCCGTGACATGCTTTCTGCTCGGTTTTCGCATTGCATCGTATATCCTGATGACTTTCATGGTCGCATTTGCGCTATACGATATCCGCTGGATAGAAGATACCGTGGCCGCCATCAACAAAAGCTTGCGCATACAGGCGTATAAAAATAAAAACGCGCCCGGCATGCCGTCGAATTTTCGTGGCCGTTATACCGATGAAAGCCTGGACGATTATTTGCAGGTCAAAGAACGCGAACGCGGTGGTCACGTCCCTCCCGGCACCGATCCCGCGCTCAACAGCCGCACTCGCGCTCCTTCTTTTGCAGAACAGGAAGCCATGCTCAAGGAACTGGCCAAATCCAAAACCGGCCGGTCTTCAAAATAGCGGCATGAATCTTGGCTTTTATATCATATTAACGGCGCAATTCTTGTCGGCGCTAGCGGATAATTCCTTGCGGTTCGCGGCAATCGCCTTGTTAAAGGACCTGCATAGCCCGACCTGGTATACGCCGGTTCTGCAAGAATTTTTTGTCGTGTCCTATATTTTGCTCGCCCCTTTCGTCGGTGCGTTTGCGGACGGGATACCCAAAGGTCGCGTCATGTTCATCAGCAATAATATCAAGCTGGCCGGATGTTTTGCGATGCTCGCGGGCGTTAATCCTTTATTTGCCTACGGTATCGTCGGTTTGGGAGCTGCGGCGTATTCCCCGGCAAAATATGGCATTTTGACCGAATATCTGCCGGCAGAACAATTAGTTGCGGCAAACGCCTGGATGGAAGGGGCGACTGTATTTGCTATCATATTCGGCGCCATTATCGGCGGTCTGATGCTTAATCCTCATATCAGCGCCAACCTTTCGTCGTATTTGCCCATATTATCTGAACTGGGCGTAGCGAAATTCGCTATTATATTGATTACACTGTTATATATATCTGCCGCCATGACTAATTTATTCATTCCGGTTACCGCTCCGGACCATGATACGCCCCGACGCGATCCGGTTTCGCTGGTCTGCGATTTCTGGGGCAGTTTCAAGCAACTCTGGCGCGACCCCCTCGGGCAGGTTTCGCTGGCCGTAACTACCTTATTCTGGGGAGCAGGCGTGACACTGCGACTGGTAGTATTGACCTGGGCGATGATGGTGCTCAAATTCAATACCCAGAAAGCCACCCAGCTGACTGCGGTAGTTGCCATAGGCATTGCTCTCGGAGCCGTGCTGGCTGGCCGTTATGTGAAATTGGCGGATTCGGTCAAGGTTATCTCCACCGGCATTCTGATGGGCATAGCCGTAATGAGCATGATATTCGTCACTACTCCTGCAATGGCTGCATTATTATTATTTATAATCGGGATTTTAGGCGGGTTTTTCGTCGTGCCGATGAATGCGTTACTGCAGCATCGCGGACATTTGCTGATGGGGGCCGGCCATTCGATTGCGGTGCAGAATTTCAATGAAAACTTATCCATACTGATCATGCTCGGCTTTTATGCTTTTTTCGACAAAATAGGCCTGTCGTTAAATGTCATCATATTGGCGTTCGGTTCGTTTATCAGCATCTCGATGCTGTTGATACAATATCATTATCGCCACATAAATGTTTCAAGCCATGGATGAAATCGAACGCGCTTTTGCTGCCGACGGTCCTTTTGCAGCGGCGATTCCGGGATTCAAGACCCGCTGCCAGCAACTGGAAATGGCACAGGCCGTACGAGACGCGATCGCCGGACGTCAAACCCTGATCGTCGAAGCCGGCACCGGCACCGGCAAAACCCTGGCTTATCTGACTCCCGCCTTGCTCAACGGCGGCAAAGTAATCATTTCCACCGGCACTAAACATTTGCAGGATCAATTATTTTATCGGGATTTACCTGCCGTACGCGGCGCATTGCAAGTGCCGGCCGTGATCGCCCTGTTAAAAGGCCGCGCCAATTATGTGTGTCATTATCATCTCGAACGCGCCGCGCAGGAAGGACGCTTTGCTACCCGGGAAGACAGCCTGCATTTACAGCAAGTCACACAGTTTGCCAAACACAGCCGGTCGGGTGATAAAGCCGAACTGTCGGGAGTGGCTGAAGACGCCGATATCTGGCGCCATGTTACTTCAACCCGCGATAATTGCCTGGGCGGCGATTGTCCCAGCCATAACCAGTGCTTTGTGCTCGAAGCGCGCAAAAAAGCGATGGAAGCCGATATCATCGTCGTCAATCATCACCTTTTTTTTGCCGATGTATGGTTACGCGACGAAGGGGTCGCCGAATTATTGCCCGCCTGCAATACCGTAATTTTCGATGAAGCGCACCAACTTCCCGAAACCGCAGGTCTATTTTTCGGCGAAACCCTCTCGACCGGACAGCTGATAGAACTGGCGCGCGATGCGCGACTGGAAGGCCTGTCTTCCTGCAAGGATTATGCCGCGCTGCCGGAAGCGGCAACGGCGCTGGACAAAGCGGCGCGCGATCTGCGTCTGGTGTTCGAAGAGGAGAGCGGGCGCTGGCCGCTGGATAGAGCACAACTGCGGCAACATTACGCCGCTGCGCTAACTCAGTGCCATCGCACCTTGGACGAAATGAATACCCATCTGGAAAGCCAAGCCGCACGAGCCCCGAGTCTGGAAAACATATGGAAACGCGGGCAGGAATTAGCGACCCAACTTGGCAACTGGCAACAGCCTCCGGTACAGGAGACGGTGCGCTGGATCGAGGCGTTCAGCCATGCGCTCACCTTGAACACGACCCCTCTTTCCGTTGCCGATGTATTTGCCAAACAAATCGAAAGCAATGCGCGCGCCTGGATTTTTACCTCGGCCACGCTTTCGGTCAAGGGTGATTTCACCCATTACCGCAGCCAATTAGGCCTGGCGAACGGCGCGAGCCTCAGCTGGGACAGCCCGTTCGAATACGCGCAGCAGGCGGTGTTCTATCTGCCGCAGCACATGCCGGAACCCAATACGGCCGGCTATACGGCGGCAGTCATCAAAACGGCGCTGCGGTTATTGGCGGCGAGCGAAGGCCGCGCATTTTTATTGTTTACGTCATTACGCGCCATGAAAGAAGCGCGCACTTTACTCGAACAGGAATTTGCGCAAAGACAACTGGATTTTCCCATATTGATGCAGGGAGAACGCTCGCGTACCGAGCTGCTCGCGCAATTCCGCGCACTGGGCAATGCGGTATTGCTCGGCAGCCAGAGCTTCTGGGAAGGCGTCGACGTCAAGGGCGACGCCTTGTCGCTGGTCATTATCGACAAACTGCCGTTCATGCCGCCCGACGATCCGGTACTGGCGGCACGAATTCGGCAAATCAACGAATCCGGCGGCAATGCGTTCATGCAGTATCAATTGCCGCATGCCGTCATTACGCTCAAACAGGGTGCCGGGCGACTGATCCGCGACGAAACGGATCGCGGCGTGCTGGTTATCTGCGATCCGCGCCTGGTCTCCAAACCTTACGGCAAGCGCATCTGGCAAAGCCTGCCGCCGATGAAGCGCAGTCGCAACGAAGACGAAGTCATCGAATTTCTGCGCCAGCGGTAACGCGCTCAGGCATCGCGTAAATAAGTAACCGCTTCCTGCAACCTTTCTATTCCGGTCACTTCCATCCCGGCAATCGCCTGCCGCGATTGATTGGCGGCAGGCACGATAGCACGGGTAAAACCCAGCTTCGCAGCCTCTTTCAAACGCTCCTGCCCGCGTTGTACCGGACGAATTTCACCGGCCAGCCCTACTTCGCCAAACACGACAAGTTTATCCGGCAATGATTTGTTTTTAAAAGAAGAAATTATCGCTAGCAACAAAGGCAAATCGGCTGCCGGCTCGTTGATGCGCACGCCGCCGACCGCATTGATAAACACATCCTGATCGTGGCAGGCCAACCCTCCATGCCGGTGCAATACTGCCAGCAGCATCGCCAGCCGATTTTGTTCCAGCCCGACCGAGAGTCGCCTCGGGTTCGGCATCGGCGAAGACTCGACCAGCGCCTGGATTTCCACCAGCAACGGCCGCGTGCCTTCCTGCGTGACCATTACGCAGGAACCCGCCACATCCGCCCTGTGACCCGATAAAAAGATCGCCGAAGGATTGGACACCCCTTTCAGTCCTTTATCCGTCATGGCGAATACGCCGAGCTCGTTGACTGCGCCGAAACGGTTCTTGAACGCACGCACCAGCCGAAAGCTCGAACTCGTATCGCCTTCGAAATACAGGACCGTATCGACGATATGCTCCAATACCCTCGGGCCGGCCAACGCGCCTTCTTTGGTTACATGCCCGACCAGGAAAATCGCCGTACCGCTCTGCTTGGCAAAGCGGGTCAGTTGGGCGGCACATTCGCGTACCTGCGCGACCGATCCCGGTGCCGATTGCAAGGCTTCGGAATACACGGTCTGTATCGAATCGATGACCGCCACGGCAGGCTGATGCGCCTGTAATATGGTCAAAATATTTTCCAACTGGATCTCGGCCAGCAATTGCAGATTGTCGGCGTCCACCTGCAAGCGTTGCGCTCGCAACGCGATTTGCTGGGCGGATTCCTCGCCGCTGACGTAGAGCGTTTTATGTCCCGCGCTCAGCGCGCTCAATGCCTGCAGCAAGAGCGTCGATTTGCCGATACCGGGATCGCCGCCTATCAATACCACTCCACCCTTGACCAGGCCGCCGCCCAACACGCGATCGAGCTCGTCGATGCCGGTCGTTATGCGTTCGTTTTCTACCGCCACAATAGCGGAAAGCGCCTGCACTTCGCTTAACACCGAAAGACCGCTATAGCGCGAAGGCGCTGCGGATTCCGCCAGGGTTTCCACCAGTGTATTCCAGGCATTGCAATGCGGACACTGGCCCTGCCATTTACTCAGGGAGCCGCCGCATTCGGTACAGGTATAAAGCGTTTTAGGTTTGGCCATAATACGATCGGATAACAATCCGGCGGAAAGAATTAAATAATGAGCGAATTGCCAAAGTTCAGTTATTCGGCGTATGCTAGCAGGGCAATTGTTTTGCAAAAAATATTATAAGCGTGGAGACTACCATAATCATGATCCAAAAAATCAGAATTGCCCTCTTGGGATTAAGCCGCGTCGGCGAGATATTTTCCGAACATTTCCTCGAAAAAATTCAGGAAGAACACATCAAAGTCGAAATTGTCGCCGTTGCGACGCATCAGCTGGATTCGCCCGTAGCATTAGGCTTCGCTCACAGCAATATTCCCGTATTCGAAGACGCTTTAAAAGTCGTCGATCTGGGCGATAAAGTCGATATCATATTCGATTTGACCGGCAATCCTGAAGTGCGCCAACAATTACGGGCTAAAATGCAGGCAACAAACAATCAGCATACGGTTATTGCACCCGAGATTTTCGCCCAGCTGCTGTGGGAATTCTTCAACGAGGGCGAAGCATTGCCTCACAGCGCAAAAATGGGTTATAAATAGTCGGCTTATCAGCAATTGTCGTATGGGCTACGGGAAGATCGCAGCTTCCTGTAGCCGCTTCGATCCCATCTCACCCCGGGATCATGTCAAAACCCAAATCTCAGTTAATCGTAACTCAACCCCATAACCGACCTGACGTCGCGCATGGTATCGCAGGCCAGCACACGCGCTTTCTCGCAACCGTCGGCAATGATATTGCGCACCAGCGAAGGATTGTCGGCATACATCAGAGCCCGCTCGCGCATCGGCTCCTGCTCTTTCATTATTCCGTCGATAACCGGCTGTTTGCATTCCAGGCAACCAATGCCAGCGCTGACGCAGCCGTTCTGTACCCAGGAACGTATCCCCTGATCGGAATAAATCTGATGTAATGCCCAGACCGGGCATTTTTCCGGAGTGCCCGGATCTGTACGACGCACCCGCGCCGGATCGGTTGGCATGGTACGGACTTTTTTTGTCAGGCTCTCGGCAGATTCGCGCAGCGTGATCGTATTCTGATACGATTTGGACATTTTCTGACCGTCCAGTCCCGGCATTTTCGACGCTGCCGTCAGCAGCGCCTGCGGTTCGGTCAGAATCATCTTGCCGCCGCCTTCCAGATAGCCGAACAAGCGCTCTCGATCGCCCAGCGAAAGATTTTGCTGTTCATTCAACAAGGCGTGAGCCGCTTCGATAGCGGTCTCATCGCCGTCCTGCTGATAACGCATGCGCAACTCTTCGTACAGCCGGGCTTTTTTGTTACCCATTTTTTTGATCGCGGCTTCCGCCCTCTGCTCGAAACCGGGTTCGCGACCGTATAAATGATTGAATCGTCGCGCGATCTCACGCGTGAATTCAATGTGCGCAACCTGATCTTCGCCTACCGGAACCTGACTTGCGCGATAGATCAGTATGTCGGCGCTTTGCAATAAGGGATAGCCTAAAAAACCATAGGTAGAGAGATCTTTTTCTGCCAGCTTTTCCTGTTGGTCTTTATAGGTAGGAACACGTTCCAGCCAGCCCAGCGGCGTAAACATCGACAGCAGCAAATGCAGTTCGGCATGTTCCGGTACCTGAGACTGGATAAACAGTGTCGCCAGATCGGGGTCTACTCCCGCCGCCAGCCAGTCTATCACCATTTCCCACACATTATTCCGGATAACTTCCGGGTTATCGTAATGCGTGGTCAAAGCGTGCCAGTCGGCAACGAAAAACAGACATTCATGTTCGTGCTGGAGCTTGATCCAGTTTTTCAATACGCCGTGATAATGACCCAGATGCAGGCTGCCTGTCGGACGCATGCCCGATAATACTCGATTGGCGTACATGGTTTAATTGGTAATGACTTGAATGAGGGTAATTAAATCATTATAACTCAAGCCTGACAATGCACTGCTCATCATCAGCATGACCGCTAACAATGGACTGAGAATTACGCTCAGCCATCCGACGAACATCAGGATCAGCAGGATATAAAACCCGTATGGCTCGATGCGGGAAAAACTGTACGAAAGCTTGCCGGGCAATACGCTGATCATGACGCGACCGCCATCGAGCGGCGGCAGCGGCAACAGATTTAACGCCATGAGCACTGCATTGATATAAATTCCCGCTGCACCCATCAGCGCCATGGGTTGAGAATAATTATCGCCGAGCATCACCCCGAGCTTTATCACCAGTGCCCAGATGATTGCCATGATGAGATTCGCTCCCGGACCGGCCAGAGCAACCCAGAGCATATCCTGCTTGGGTCGGCGCAAAGCATCGAAATTGACGGGCACAGGTTTGGCCCAGCCGAACAGAAAAAATCCGCCGCCCAACATTTTGCTCAGCATCAGGATGGAAAGCGGGACCAATATCGTGCCTATCGGATCGATGTGCTTTAAGGGATTAAGCGTTACTCGCCCGAGCATCCACGCGGTTTTATCGCCGAAAAATTTCGCGACGTAACCGTGGGCTGCTTCATGCAGTGTGATAGCGAAAATTACCGGAATTACCCATACGGTAATTTTTTGGATGATATTCAGTTCCATCAATTCAGCCCGAATGGAGCCAGCGCACCACGTCCTCTGCGTAAAACCTCGATATCTCCCCGGCTCAAATCGATTACAGTGGTCGGTTCCATGCCGCAAGCCCCGGCATCGAGAATCAGATCCAGTTGGTGTTCGAGATATTCTCGTATGGTATTAGCATCGTGCATAGGAAGTTTTTCGTTCGGTAAAATTAAGGTCATGCTCAATAAAGGCTCATCCATTTCGGCCAGCAATGCCAGAGTGACCGGATGTTCCGGTACGCGCAACCCGATCGTATTTCTTTTCGGATGCTGCAAACGTTTGGGCACTTCGCGCGTAGCTTCCAGGATGAACGTATAACTGCCCGGCGTGTTTGCCTTGAGCAGCCTGAATTGCTGGTTATCAACTTGCGCGTACACCGCGATTTCGGCCAGATCCCTACACAGCAGGGTAAAATGATGCTTTTCGTCTACTGCCCGAAGACTACGGATTCTGTCCTGCGCCTGCTTATCGCCCAGATGACAGGCGATAGCGTAACTGGAATCGGTCGGCAAAGCGACCACGCCACCGTCGCGTAAAATCTGGACCGACTGTTTGATCAGTCGCGGCTGCGGATTATCCGGATGCAATGTAAAAAATTGCGCCATTTGGAAACACTCATTCAATAATAAGAAAATTGTTTCGGCCAGTCATGCCACAGCGAGGGTCAAATAACACAAGCAGTTGCGGATAAAGCGACTATCAAACTCATTGCTCCGAGGTTTTCCGTGCATTTCATTTTCAATTCACCGGCTCTTCGACGGCTAGGTCCAACGCCCAGTTTTGCCATACGGGAATGCAGATTTCCGGCAATTGCGGCAGACAACCGAGATCTCTGAAACTTTCATCCGGAGCATGGAAATCCGAACCCCGTGAACTTAACAAATCGAATTTTTTCGCCAGCTTGGCGAATTTCGCGTAATGTTCGACAGTATGGCTGCCGGTAACGACTTCGATACCGGTTCCGCCGCATTGCTTGAATTCGGTCAGTAATTCGTGCATTTTTCCTTCGCCCATGTCGTATCGACCTGGATGAGCCAGCACGGCCTGCCCTCCGCTCGACGTTATCCAGCCGACCGCATCGGACAATCCGGCCCATTGATGCGGCACGTAACCGGGCTTGCCTTTTACCAGATAACGCTTGAATACGGTACGAATGTCCTTGACTATGCCACGGTCGACCAGAAAACGCGCAAAATGCAATCGTCCGACCGAATTGCGGTTATCCACATATTGATAAGCGCCCGCAAGACTGTCGGGAATGCCGATACGCGCAAGCTGT